>NZ_JAUBSA010000006.1:0-162600 GCF_036702115.1 Microcoleus sp. LAD1_D5
GCTTGGGTAACAGAGACCAGGATAAAGGGATAGCTCTCTTCTCCCAAACCAGGCTTACCACTCGTCAAGTTTATATATCCCCATTGGGTGCGATCGATGACAATTGATAAAGTCTGGCCCACTTGGCAATAGGTGGTTAACCAATAAGTTATCAGGGGATACCAAATCTGGCGTTCCGGTTAATTGAGGTAAATCCAAGAACCTTTGTAATTTCCGACGCCGGCTTTCGGCGGTAATCGGGTAGGGAAACACTCGCGCTAATTGCTCCAACTTAACTTGTCTTTCCGATTGCAGTAGATTGAGCAGGATACTTAATACTAAAAACTGAGTACGAGTTAAGTGTTGCTGGAGATGCGTCTGATAAAATAGAGGTAACATAATTTGTGATAGGTCGTCGGTACTTTGAACGGGCCTATCTTTTTTTACCACAAGTGGGTCAACGCCTTACCTTGTCTAGCTTCTAACGGGGTTGTCACCCCCCCAGGATCGCTCCTGTTCTTGGGAAAGCGATCGATTATTCAGCAAGCCCTACTTAGTTTAGGTAAATTTGACAAGCTTCTGTAATGCTAAAACTGCATAATTGCAGCCCAAAAGCGTTTCGCTTCCAAGTTTTCACAACTGATAAAAAAATCCGACCCACATCTGCCGAATGTGGGTTGCATCTCACGGTATCAGCATCATCCACTATTGCGACGCTAACAGATGCACAGAAGAACCCGATCGCATTGTCCAAGAGTTTTTAGACATATTGAGTCAGGGATAGGGCGAGTGGTTTTTTCATAAGGGCGATCGCACAAACAACGCTCAGCTATATTTCCCTGAAGACTCAGCAGCATTAGCCAGCCTCTCCACGCCGGCTCGGACAATTACTGCCAAATCTGCGATCGGCATACATTGAATTTTTTTAAGCATATCGTTCGTATCCATCGGTTCCCGCATCGGCTTCCCGTCGAGATAACCTATGAGTTCTTCTAGCGTGAAACCAGCTCTAATAGCAATCTGAGTCAAATTTTCCGTATCCGGGATGCTCTGGCCTTTTTCCCACAACTGTACAGCAGTCGATGACACGCCCAAAAGCTTGCCAAAAGCTCGCTGGCTGAGGTCGCCACGCGCTAACTTAACAATCTCGATCAGTTTTCTCTTACCTTCTGCATCCACAATCGCAGTGACCACTTAACCACACTTAACCAGTTTACTTCTCAATTGATGAATTTTCCACTTGTTATTGACAATAAAACTTATCGCTGCTACTGTTACAAGTATACCAATCACTAACAACTAGGATTTTAATAGCACCTTAAATAGCTCTACATCAACTGTCCTTACCCAGAAGACTCAGCAGCAGCAGCGAGCCTATCCATCACTGCTCTACCAATCACTGCTAAGTCACTAATCGGCATACATTGAATTTTCTTCAGCAGCTCATTGGTATTGACAGGTTCCGGCATTGGTTTGCCTTCGAGATGAGCCATCAACTCTTCCATTGTAAAGCCCGCTTTTGCCGCAATCTGAGTCAAATTTTTCGTATCCGGGAGTACCTGACCCTTTTCCCAATACTGAACAGCAGACCCAGAGACTCCCAATAGCTTACCAAAAGCGCTAAAACTCAGGTCGCCACGGGCTAGCTTAACAACTTCGCTCAGTTTCTTCCTAGCTTCTGCGTCCACAGTATTAGTCACCAGATCAACACAACTCCTAGTTTACTTATCTACCAAAAAATCTGTCTTTCTTGCTTGACAGCAAAAAGTTTACCAGTTAAAGTGTAAATACTTTTGAAATCATAATTGTATTTGTAGCCAATCAGGGGCAGTAAAAATGACTCGCAAGACACGCAACACCCGTCAAAGCCTGACAGCCTCCGGTTGGCTAAAACCCCAGTGCTGGCAAATCTCCAAAATAGAAGCAGCCGAAGCCCTAAGAATGCCCGTCAACCGCATAGTGAAAGTTTACCCCAAACAACATCAAGTAATAGTCGTTTACCTGAACAAGAAAGGACAAAAATGCAGTTCCTTTTTCAGCTACCGACTATTTGCCAGATGGCAACAAGAGGCGATCGCAGCAATTGCCAGTTGTCGAAACCAGCAAATCCTAGCACCCCTAGAAGTCATTGTACAATACGACCTCGAACATTTCAAATATCCAGTGGCGATCGCCGATGCAATTTGGGAAGCCCTACTCAACCATATCTCCCGCGTAACAAGGGAACTGAGGCTGAGCAAACAATGCGCCTAGCCCCCCATCACTCCATCAATTAGTAGAAGCAGCCAACTCAGCCAAACGTTCCTGCTGATCCTGAGAAATGCAAGTTTGAATAATCCCCTCAATATCCCCTTCCAAAACACTATTGAGCGAGAAATTCTCCCCCAAACGGTGGTCGGTAGCCCGATTGTCCTTATAGTTGTAAGTGCGAATCTTCTCCGATCGCGAACCAGTACCAACCTGAGCCAAACGCCGCGACTTCACCTCATCCTGCTGCTCCCGCAACTTCATCTCATAGAGCTTAGCCCGCAAAATCTGCATCGCCCGCTCCTTATTCTGCAACTGACTGCGCTCCTCAGTACAGAAAATCCGAATTCCCGTCGGCTTGTGAAACAAATCCGCAGCAGTTTCCACCTTGTTCACGTTTTGACCGCCAGCACCGCCCGATCGAGCCGTACTCATCTCAATATCCTTCGGATCGATGTGAATCTCCACATCATCCACCTCCGGCATCACAGCCACCGTCGCCGTCGAAGTATGCACCCGGCCGCCAGCCTCAGTTACCGGCACTCGCTGCACCCGGTGTACTCCAGCCTCAAACTTCAGCTTGCTGTAAACGCTGTCGCCTGTAATTTCCAGAATCACCTCTTTAAACCCGCCCATTTCCGCCAGCGACTCGCTCACCAACTTCACCTGCCAGCCTTGAGTTTGAGCGTAGCGCGAATACAGCCGCAGCAAATCTCCCGCCCAAATACTAGCCTCATCACCGCCAGTACCGGCCCGAATTTCCAGCATAATATTCTTGTCATCGTTCGGGTCGCGGGGGAGCAGCAAAACCTTCAAACGACTTTCCAAACTCTCCAGCTTCGCCTCAAGTTCCTGAACTTCCAGCGCAGCCATTTCTTGCATATCTCGATCGCCCGCGGCTTCCTTGAGAACCTGTCGCGCGCCCACCAAATCTTCCTGAGTGGTTTTCCACAGAGCAAAAGTATCGACCACTTCCTCCAAGGACGATCGAGCTTTCGCTACCCGTTGAAACTCTTGATTGTCCCTAGCCACATCCGGGTCAGCCATGCGGCGAGTCAACTCATTAAAAGTTTGCTCTACCGACTTCAATTTATCCAGCAAATAAGATTCAGCCATTGTCAGTTGTCCTTTTTCAATCGATTTTAGATTTTAGATTTTAGATTTTAGATTTGAAGAACAGTGGGGATAGAATCTCGATCAAACTCAACTGCCTGCATAGCGAAGTCTTCAATCTAAACTCTCCAATCCGAGGGCGGATCGATTTGAGATGTTAGATTTTAGATTTTAGATTTTAGAACTCAAGAGCAGTTAGGATAGAATGTCAATCGAACTCTACGCGATCGAACTAAACTACCTGCATAGCAAGTCTTCAATCTAAAATCTAAAATCCGAGGGCGGTAAGTTGCCAGTAGAAAAAACTACTCTCAACAAACTGCGGACAAATGACAATCCAGCTACTTCTTCTTTTTGCCTTTACCAGCAGCCTTAGAAGCATCTGCTTTCGGATCTTCCATTTTCAGCGGTCCAGAGGAAGCATCTGCCTTCGGCATTTCTACCTCGGTCATGCCGTATTTCCGCATAAAGCGCTCCACACGACCTTCAGTATCAATAATCTTCTGAGTGCCAGTATAAAAAGGATGATTTCCCGACCAGACATCAACTTGAAGCTTTGGTCTAGTGGAACCAACAGTCATTACCAGTTCTCCGTTGCAATAAACCTGAGATTCCGGATACCACTCAGGGTGAATGCCATCTTTTGCCATTGTTTTTTACTCTCTAATTTTTGACTGTACAACCATTTTAGCTGTCCTAGGACTTGCGGACCAAAAACAGCCGCGATTTAGCCTTATATCTTGTGGAACCAGCGATCGGGAATCGGAAATAGACTTGAAAAAAAAAGGAAGATAGAATCTGGATAATTTTGCCTTCTTCCTTCTTCCTTCTCTCCGTTACATCCGTTACACAATCCGCTGCCGAACCTTGATTACCGCTTCGAGTATTGAGGAGCCTTGCGAGCTTTCCGCAGACCGTACTTTTTCCGTTCTTTTGCCCGCGGGTCGCGAGTCAAATAGCCTTCAATTTTGAGGGGTTTGCGGTTCTCCGGGTCTAATTGGCACAGCGCTCTAGCGACGCCCAAGCGAATTGAATCAGCTTGGCCTGTCAAGCCACCACCTTCGACTTTTACCAAAATGTCGTACTCATTTTCCAGACCCAAAGTTTCCAGAGGGGCCTTAGCGAGAGCCAAATAAGTAGGGTTGAATTGCAGGTACAAATCCCCCTCTTTACCATTGACAGTCAGTATGCCAGTGCCGGGAACCAAGCGCACCCGCGCTACGGAACGCTTGCGGCGGCCGGTACCCCAGTACACAGCGCGACCGGATGTATCTGTTGCTTGCATTACTCATTTCCTCCCGGAATCGTGTGAACAATTAATTCTTCTGGTTTTTGAGCTTGGTGCGGGTGGTTGGGGCCAGCGTACACCTTCAGTTTAGTAAACAGTTGTCTGCCGAGAGAAGTGTGAGGCAGCATTCCCCGTATAGCTTCTTCGACGATTCTTTCGGGCAAACGTGCTTGCAATTTGGCAAAAGTTTCTGTTTTCATGCCGCCCGGTCTTCCAGAATGGCGGCGGTAGATTTTCTGGGTGCGTTTTTTGCCAGTAACAGCGATTTTGTCCGCATTGATGACAATTACGAAATCGCCGGTATCCATAGAAGGAGTGTAAGTCGGTTTGTGTTTCCCCCGGAGGTACATGGCAACTTCAGTTGCCAGACGGCCCAGCCGTTGGTCAGCGGCATCGACCACGTACCACTTGTGCTCTAGGGAGTCTTGAGTAGGGACGTAAGTTTTGTTCATTGTTTGTTGTTAGTTGTCTGTTAACTGTTAACTGTTGTTAGGTGTCAGTTGTCAGTTGTCAGTTGTCAGTTTTTAATTGTTAGTTGTCCTTAGTTTTTTATTAGTAGTTACCTAATGACTAATGACTAATGACTAATGACTAATGACTAATGACTAATTTTGGCTGCGTGTCGTACCAGACCTCTGGGGGAAAGGGAAATTCTGAATAGCCAACCCGCAGCAGGCACAAACCTTGAGCGGGAGCGGCATATTTTACCATTTCTCGGCGTTCGTTGACCCAGATATCTGTGAAATTGTCGATCGGCCTTTCCCCGCGACCCACCTGCACCAGCAACCCCACCAGCAGCCGCATCATCCCGTACAGAAACCCGCTCGCCTGAACCTCAATATAGATAAGAGACCCAGAACGGTGACACTCTGCCGCTTGTACGTCCACCCAGGAATGGGGGCGGGCAGACCCCGCGCGGTGGAAAGCAGCCAGGTGATGCCGCCCGATTAGCGGTGTCAATGCTGTCTGAATCAAAGATTCATCCACAGGGGCGTGATAGCAGTGCCAAGCAAAAGGACGCACAAACAAATTAGGGGTCGGGTCTGTATAAAGGGTGTAGCGATAGCGCCGCCAACTGGCTGAGAACCGAGCGTGCCAGGTAGGTTCCACCTTTGCCGAAGCTCGAATTAAAATATCTTTTGCCAGTCGAGAGTTGAGAACGCTTGCCCAGCGGTGAGCCGGAATTGGGCCCAGGGCGTCAAAATGGGCTACTTGAGCAGCGGCGTGAACTCCCGCATCCGTTCTCCCGGCAGCGTGCAGCGTTACCGGGCGTTCCAGAACAGTCGATATTGCTGTTTCAATTTCTTCTTGTACTGTACGCTGGTTCGGCTGTCGCTGCCAACCGTGAAAGTTAGTGCCGAGGTATTGGATCACCAGAGCAACGCGCTGTATCGATTGGGGATTGTCGGTTGGGGATTTTGGATTGTCAGTCATAAATCACAAATCTCCAACCCAAAATTGAATTAAACCAGTTCAACGATCGCCATTTCGGAATTGTCTCCTTGACGGGGGACAGTTCGTACTACGCGGGTGTAGCCCCCGTTGCGCGAGCCGTACCGTTCTTGTGCCGCCTCAAACAAGGCGTGTACTAACTGTTTATCGTAGATATAGCCCATAGCTTGGCGGCGAGAGGCCAAGGAGCCATCTTTGGCCAGGGTAATCATCCTGTCCGCCTCTGAGCGCAGCGCTTTGGCGCGGGCTAGAGTGGTAGTGATTTTACCGTGGCGGATTAATTCGGTGGTCAGCGAGCGCAGTAGGGCGCGGCGCTGGTCAGCCGGTTTGCTGAGTTGGGGAACGCGACAGCGGTGACGCATGGCAGTTGGTAATTGGTAATTGGTAATTGGGCGCCGGGATAGTTCGCGAGTTTTGAGCGGTGAATTCTTTAACTTAAAAACTCACCTACTTAAAATTCAGAACTTTTTTACCCGTTACCCGTTGATTAACTTTTAGCTGATTTTTCCTGTGGCAAGGTAATGCCCAAGCGTTTTTGTAAAGCTTCAATCACTTCTTCTGCGGACTTCTGCCCGAAATTCTTGATCTCGAGCAAGTCTTCTTGGGTATAATCCAATAAGTCTGCGACTGAGTTGATCTGAGCCCGCTTGAGACAGTTGTAAGCCCGGACGGACAACTGCAATTCTTCGATCGGAATTTGGCTGGTAGGATCGGCTTCACCGGGATACTCTGGTTTGAGAGAATCTTGGGTGATGTCTTTGAGAGGTGCAAATAAATCTACCAGGATGTGGGCAGATTGACTCAAAGCTTCTTGAGGAGTCACGCTGCCATCAGTCCAGATTTCCATAATCAGCCGGTCTTTCTCGACCGTGCCGCCTACCCTAGCATCTTCAACGCTATAGTTAACTCTGCGAATCGGCATAAAGATGGCGTCAATTTGGAGAAAATCCAAAGCCGACCCATCATCGCGACTGCGGTCTACTGCTCGGTATCCGATGCCTTTTTCAATTCTGAATTCCATTTCCAGAACTGAGCCGGGCGAGAGAGTGGCAATGTACTGGGAGCGATCAATCAATTCCACCTCTGAGGGCAAATCGAATCTATCGGCCGTTACTGTGACAGGCCCCTCAATCCGCAACCTGCCGATTTGCGGCTGCTGAGAATGAGTTTTGAGGACCACCTCTTTCATGTTCAGGAGAATTTCTAGAACATCCTCACGTACCCCTTCGATCGTGGCAAACTCGTGATTGACGCCCGCGATTCGGACTGAAGTTACTGCTGTTCCTTCCAAATTTGACAGCAGAACTCGCCGAAGCGCATTCCCAACAGTTGTTCCTTGACCGCGATCGAGCGGTTCCAGGACAAATTTTCCGTACTGACTGCGGTCTTTGTCAGTGTTAGACTCTATACATTCAATTTGAAACTGCGCCACGGAGTGACCTCCCTTTTCCACTTTGGATTTTTGATTTTGGATTTTAGATTGCAGAGCATACCCCTGAACGGATTTCGGATTTTGGATGGACGGGGCAACAGTTAGAACCATTAGTTTTTGACTTTAAGCAGTTAGCCATTATCCAAAATCTAAAATCTAAAATCTCAAATCGTTTTAGACTCTACGCCGCTTGGGAGGGCGACAGCCGTTGTGAGGAATTGGGGTAACATCTCTAATCAGGGTGATTTCCAGTCCCGCCCCTTGCAGCGCCCGAATTGCAGTTTCTCGACCTGCTCCGGGCCCGCTCACCATTACTTCTATTTGGCGCATTCCTTGGTCGTTGGCTCTGCGGGCAGCACTTTCTGCTGCTGTTTGAGCTGCAAAGGGAGTCCCCTTTTTAGCTCCTTTAAAACCACTGGAACCTGCCGATGCCCAGGATATCACTTCGCCGTTGAGGTCGGTAATAGTTACAATCGTGTTGTTAAAGGTAGACTGGATGTAGCCTACCCCATTGGGTACATTCCGTTTCTGCTTTTTTGCACCAGATTTCTTGCCTGTTTGTTGTCGCGCCATATTAGTCTCTTTAACGTTTCTCTCAACTAATGTCCCGAAGCGCTAGGAGCCCGCAGCCCCCAGCGTATTTTTCCCAAAAAGATGTTACTTCTTGGAAGGTGCCTTTTTCTTGCCCGCAACTGTTCGGCGGACGCCACGACGGGTTCTGGCGTTGGTACGGGTTCGTTGTCCCCGCACCGGCAGACCCAAACGGTGACGCCGACCGCGATAAGTTCCGATGTCCATCAGGCGCTTGATGTTCATTGACTCCCAGCGCCGGAGGTCTCCTTCGATTTGGTATGTGGTTTCTACATGAGCCCGCAGAGCTGTCACGTCGGCCTCTGTTAAATCCTTGACGCGAGTGTCAGGATTTACGCCTGTTGCAGCGATAATTTTTTGGGCTCGCGACAAGCCTATTCCGTAAATGTATGTCAGACCTATTTCGACGCGCTTATCGCGTGGAAGGTCTACCCCGGCAATCCGTGCCACACTTTTTGTCTCCCTAGTTTTCCTGTTTGGCTACAATGTTCAATTAGGATGCACCTGCGTGCATTGCCCAATCTTCCTTTTTTCTAACCTTGGCGTTGTTTGTGTTTCGGGTTAGTGCATATCACCATCACTCGACCGCGACGGCGGATGACGCGACATTTCTCACAAATTTTTTTGACAGATGCTCGAACTTTCATCTTTCTTCCTGCCTGGAGAACCCCGCTCTACCGGAGAGCAGGCACGCTGGGACTGCCCGTAGAGCGGTGGGAGGAGAGGCTGGGCAAGGTGTAGGCCTCTCCTCGATTAAATTGTATAAAGTGCGGGTTGTTTCATGAAGGAGCCCGCTTGCACCCACTCCCATTGCTGGGTAAAGTTCGGCTGCACAAAACAAAAATGTTTGTGAGCGATACTTTTACGGTGTAACAATGACTTAACCCGGTACACCGATGGGTTGTTGACGCCCTTCTCGGCAACACTACAAACGTAGCATTATAGCATAAATTTGAAGCTTTTTACCAAATTCTCTCTAAATTAAACTTAGAATTAGTTTTTAGAAAGTTTTATCTAAGCCTATTTTTTCCGAAGGCGATAAGTAATCCTGCCTTTGGTCAAGTCGTAGGGAGTCAATTCGACTTTGACGCGATCGCCAGGCAGAATTTTGATGTAGTTGCGGCGGATCTTGCCGGAAATGTGAGCCAGCACGTTAAACCCATTATCTAGGTCAACGCGAAACATCGCATTGGGCAGGGATTCCGTCACTGTCCCTTCCATTTCAATTAAATCTTGCTTAGACAATTTGGTATTTACCTCAACTCTACATTTGATTAACTAGGAGTGTCCCGGCGTTGGTCTCAAAACCTATTTACTGGTAGGAGTCAAACGGGAACGGGGGGCAATAATTAGGGCGACTCGATCGACTTCTGGACTCAACCAACCGCTCGCTTTAGCTTTACTTGAGTAAAGTTGTAGCAATTAGTATTGAGTTCAATCCTGTTTCTAGCAACCCTCACAAAACCTGATAGCACAAAAAGCTCCTAGTTAACATATCTTAGCAAAAGCTGGTGAGTAACAAGCTGTATTGAGAGGGTTCAAGAGTCGCCAGAGAGAGCTTGCTGCAGTTCTGCGGTGACTAATTCCATCGGTCGATCACCATCAACCGCAACTAACTGTTGACGGCCGCTGTAAAAATCAATCAAAGGCTCAGTTTGCTCGCGATAAACTTGCAACCGGCGGCGGATCGTCTCCTCATTGTCATCCTGCCGGCCCCGCGACAGCAGGCGAGACACCAAAATGTCGTCAGGCACGTCGAGATTAACAGCTTTGACACCAAATTTCGGGTTAGATGTACTCTCCTCGGCACCGCTAAGCTTGTGCAGCAGTTTGTCTAAAAAAGTTGCCTGGGCAACAGTGCGGGGAAAGCCGTCGAGAATCCAGCCCGCATTCGCGTCCGCTTCATTCAAGCGTTCCTGCACGATATCCATCAGCAATTGGTCTGGAACCAACTCACCCTTGTCCATGTAGGCTTGCGCCTTTAGGCCCAAGGCAGTTTTCGCCACCACGCAGGCGCGCAGGATTTCGCCCGTAGAAATGTGGGGTATTTTCCAGAGAGCGGCTAATATCTGAGCCTGAGTTCCCTTTCCCGCCCCTGGAGGTCCCATGAAAATAAATTGCATTACGATTACTTCACCATTCCTTCATATCGCTGGGAGATGACGTAAGTTTGAATTTGTTTAGCAGTTTCGATCGCCACACCTACTAGAATCAGTAAGGAAGTTGCGCCAAAACCTCTAAAAGTTTGCACCCCGATCGCGCTTTCTACAGCAGTTGGTACAATGGCCACCAGACCGAGAAAAATCGCTCCCAAGAAAGTCAAACGGTTCAAAACCTTCTCCACATAATCACTCGTTTTCTGACCCGGACGAATTCCAGGAATGCTAGCGCCCATTTTCTTCAAGTTCTGAGACATATCTACGGGGTTGACAATCAACGAAGCGTAGAAATAGCTGAAGAACAGAATCAAAGTCAAATAAAACAGCGCGTAAGCCCAAGGCGCTGGCCCGTCCGGCCTCAAAACATTAGCAACTTGAACCAAAAACGGGTTATTGAGAGACTGAGCGAGGAAAGAAGGCACAATCAACACCGAAGATGCAAAAATAATCGGCATCACTCCACCTTGATTCAAGCGCAGGGGCAGATAGCTCCGGCTCTCCCGATAAACTTTGCGGCCGACTTGGCGACGGGCCGAAATAATCGGAATGCGGCGAGTACCTTCCTGAACAAAAACAATCCCGACAATCGTCACCAAAAAGACCAGCAGCAGAACAACTACACGGCCGACAACTTGCGTGTCCCCACTTTGAGCCAATTCAAAAGTTTGTCCCAAAGAGCGTGGCAAAACCGACACAATGTTGATAAATATCAGCAGCGAGGCTCCGTTCCCGATACCTCGCTCCGTCACCACTTCCGATATCCACATCACAAACATTGATCCGGCCGTCAGAGCCAAAGCAGTTTGTGCTATGAATAAAGGCGATGGAGATTGAGCAAAAGGGCTGACCCAAATCGCAATGCCAATACTTTGCAGAATGGCCCAGCCCAAAGAAACGTAGCGAGTAATTTGAGAAATCTTGCGCCGCCCTGCTTCTCCTTCATTTTTCTGCAAGTCTTCTAAGCTTGGCAGAGCCGCAGTTAGAAGTTGCACAATAATTGAAGCATTAATGTAGGGCAAAATCCCCAGCGCGAAAATCCCCAAAGCTGACAAGCCGCCTCCTGAGAACAAATCCAGAAAGCCAATTAAAGGGCTATTTTCGACGTTTTGGGCAAAGGCGACTCGATCGATGCCAGGGACTGGCAAGTGGACACCCAGGCGTACTAAAATCAGTAAACCAATGGTTACGAGTATGCGGCCTCGCAAACCAGCAGCTTGAGCCATCTGCATGAATGTCTCTTGTGCAGTTGGCGCTTTCTCTCTACTAACGTCCATAGTTACGATTTTGGATTTTAGATTTGGGATTTTCGACTAAATCATTTTCTGATAGCAAGCTTGAGGATTTGAGATTTGGACAGACTCTCAAACCTCACATCTTCACGCAACTAATTCGCAACTTCCGCCTGCAGCTTCTATTTTGGTGCGAGCACCTGCGGTAAAAGCCGAGGCGCGCACTTGCAGAGGCACATTCAGTTCGCCATCTCCTAAGATTTTCAGCGGCCCATTGTCAGTATTGACAATTTTCGCTTGGATCAAAGAGGTGAGAGTAACTTCTGTGTTTGCTGGCAGGGATGCTAATTTACTTACATTAATGGTAGTGTACTCTTTGCGGTTCACTAAAGGGAAGCTTTTCAGCTTGGGCAGGCGGCGGTAAAGAGGGTTTTGACCACCTTCAAAACCGGGTCTAGTGCCGCTACCGGCTCTAGATTTTTGACCGCGCATCCCTTTGCCGGAGCTCGCGCCTTGACCGGCAGAAATACCTCTGCCCAAGCGTCGGGGGCGCTTTTGGGAGCCTGCTTTGGGTCGGGCGTCTTGCAATCTCATAGTTTTAGTAATTGGTAATTGGTCTTTGGTATTTAGAGAGTGGGTACGCAGTAGTTTTGAGTGCGTGAGTTTTGAGTTGGGGATGTTTTTATTTTCCACACAAGCACTTAACACTCAAAACTTACAGTTTCCCAATCTCGCGTGCCCTAACCGTAGAGGTTTTCTACTGGAATTCCGCGCTCTTGAGCAACTTCGGACAAGGTGCGGAGGGTCGAGAGGGCATTGACTGCGGCTCGGGCGTTGTTTAAGGGATTTCCAGAACCTAGCTGTTTGGCTAAGATGTTGCGGACTCCTGCTAGTTCCAGAACAGTTCGCACTGCTCCCCCTGCAATTACCCCGGTTCCCGGAGCGGCCGGCCGCATCATGACTTTCGCTCCGCCACCGTCACCGTTGATGGGGTGAGGGATCGAGTTAGATTTGGTGAGGGGGACTTCAATTAGGTGCTTTTTGCCGTCAGCGACGCCTTTTTTAACGGCACCGATTACGTCACTAGCTTTGCCGACTCCCACTCCAACTTGACCGCGTTCGTTGCCGATAATGACTATGGCGCGGAAGCTAAGTTTTTTACCACCTTTGACTACTTTGGTAACGCGCCGGATCTGAACGACCCGCTCTTGCCATTCGGATTCTTTTTCGCGCGTTTTGTTGTTGCTGCTTTTTTTCTTGTTGCGCTGTTCTTTTTGTTCTGCCATAGTTTTGTTTTTTGGGAATTGGGGATTAGTAACTGGTAGTTGGAAATGAGAAATTAACAATTAGGAATTAAGAATTTTGTTGTATATTCTTTTTTCCTTCTTCCTTCTTCCTTCTTCCTTCTTCCTTCTTCCTAAAAGTCTAACCCGGCTTCGCGAGCTGCTTCTGCGAGGGCTTTAACGCGACCGTGATAGAGGTTGCCCCCGCGATCAAATACGACTTTGACTATGCCAGCGCTGGAACAGCGTTTGGCAATCAACTGACCGACTTGGGCGCTCGCGGAGCAGTTGCTTCCAGAAGAGAGAACGGACTTCAAATCCGGGTCGAGGGTTGACGCGGCAGCCAAAGTGTGCTGTGTCGTGTCGTCGATTACTTGGGCGTAGATGTGCTGCTCTGATCGAAATACCGCTAATCTGGGACGTTCGGAGGTGCCGAACACCTTGCGCCGCACGCGGCGGTGTCTGCGGTGAACTGATTCTTTGCGAGTAAGCTTCATGATTACTTCTTACCTGTTTTGCCTGTTTTACCAGCTTTGCGACGGACAACTTCGCCACTGTAGCGAATGCCTTTGCCCTTGTACACTTCAGGCGGACGCACCGCGCGGATGCGGGCTGCTGTATTGCCTACGAGTTCTTTGTCAATGCCGGAGACAATGACGTTGGTGTTGCCTTCAACTGCCATTGTGATGCCTTCTGGAGGGGGCATTTCAACGGGTTTGCTGTAACCGACGTTTAAAATCAGGTTCCGTCCTTGAACCTGTGCCCGATAACCTGTGCCGATAATTTCGAGGCGCCGCTGAAAACCTTGGGATACACCTTCGACCATGTTGGCGACTAGGGTGCGGCACAAGCCGTGCAGTTGTCTGGCGACGCGAGATTCGTCTCGGCGGGTAACGAGTAAAGTCTCGCCTTCAATTCCCATGAGGATTTCGGCTGGGATTACTCGGGAAAGTTCACCTTTAGGGCCTTTGACGGCTACTTTTTGACCGTCTAGGGTGATGGTGACTTTCGTGGGAATGCTAATCGGACGCTTGCCAATTCGCGACATAGTTTTTTGTCCTTTGTTTTTAGTTATTAGTCCTTGATGATTAATCTTTAGTTATTAGTCCTTAGTTATTGATTTTTGAGTCTCTTGCCAACGACCAGTGACTAATGACTAATGACTAATGACTACCAAACATAACAAAGCACTTCACCGCCCAAACCTTGGCGTCGAGCTTCTCGATCGGTCATAATGCCGCTGGAGGTAGAAATAATGGCTATGCCAATTCCGCCTAATACTCTGGGCAATTCTTTACGGTTCGAGTAAACGCGCAGTCCTGGTTTGCTGACTCGCTTAAGTGCCGTGATAATGGGCTTGCGAGTTTTACCTTTGTACTTTAGAGAAAGCACTAAATGTCGCTTGATCCCTTCTGGTTCTGCTTCTTCAATTTCGCTGATAAAGCCTTCACTTTTGAGGACTTGGGCGATGCTGCGGGTCATTTTTGTAGCTGGAATTTGCGTTGTTTGGTGGCGCGCCATGCAAGAATTGCGAATGCGCGTCAACATATCTGCTATGGTATCGTTAGCTGCCATCTTTTGCTTCTTACTCTAGTGCTTAGTTGTCCCGGAACGGCATTCCCATTTCTTTAAGCAAGGCGCGTCCTTCTTCGTCGGTGTTTGCTGTGGTGATAATTGAAATGTCCATGCCTCGAATTTGATCGATGCGGTCATATTCTATTTCTGGAAAAATTAGCTGTTCTCTCAGACCCAAGCTGTAGTTGCCGCGCCCGTCAAAGCTTTTGGGGCTGATGCCGCGGAAGTCGCGGATTCGGGGGAGTGCGAGGTTGATCAGCCGATCGAGAAAATCGTACATCCGATCGCCGCGCAGCGTCACCATAACGCCGACGGGTACTCCTTTGCGGATTTTGAAGCCTGCAATCGCTTTTTTCGCCCGCGTCACCACCGGTTTTTGCCCGGTGATGAGGCCAATTTCGTTGATCGACGAATCCAGTGCCTTAGCGTTTTGAGATGCTTCTCCCAAACCGCGGTTCACTGTGACTTTGACGAGTTTGGGAACCTGATGGATATTAGTATATTTAAACTGATCCATCAGTGTGGGAACGATTTTTCCTTGATAAAGAACCTTGAGTTTGTCCGGCATAGTTTTTGTGTTTCGTTAACTGTCCCTGGGCTTGGTCAGGGAATTTGTCGATTGTCCGTCCCACCGATGCTAGCTGTTAGTTATGAGTTGAAAAGTCACTGGTCTGAAGGCGGACTAATGACCGATGACTGATAACAAATCACTATTAATCGATGATTTCTCCAGTTTTTTTGAGCTGTCGCAGTTTCCGGCCGTCTTCGCTAAATGTATAGCAAACGCGGCTAGCTATTTTTTCTTTTTCGGAATAGTGCATGACATTTGAGCTGTGAATGGGAGCCTCAAACGTGAGTATTTTCCCGGACTCTCCCTCTTGCTGGGGCTTGACGTGCTTGGTTCTGATGTTTACACCTTTAACAACTACTTTGCTGACTTTAGGATATGTCTTTAAGATTTCTCCGACTTTTCCTTTCTCTTTGCCAGTAATTATTTGCACGGTGTCGCCTGCTTTGACGTGCATTCTGTAGCGCTGCGATTCGCTAGTTGGTTTACCCTTTTTTCCGTACATTTTAAAGTACCTCCGGGGCTAAGGAAACGATTTTAGTAAAGTTTTTGTCGCGCAATTCGCGGGCGACGGGGCCGAAGACGCGAGTGCCTTTGGGGTTGCCGTCTACGTTGATAATAACGGCGGCGTTATCGTCAAAACGAATGCTCATGCCACTGTCGCGGCGCAGACCTTTGCGGGTTCTGACAATGACGGCCCGAACGACATCTGATTTTTTGACGGCCATATTGGGGATGGCGTCTTTGACGACGGCAATGATGACATCGCCGACTCCGCCGTAGCGACGGTTGCCGCCTCCCAATACGCGGATGCACATCAGTTTGCGGGCTCCGCTATTGTCGGCGACATTGAGGTATGTCTGGGGTTGAATCATGGTGATTGTTGAGTGTTAACTGTTGACTGTTAACTGTTAACTGTTGACTGTTGACTGTTGACTGCTAGTTGATTGTTAATTTTTGATCGGGAGATCGCGATGTCGCAATTAACTGTTAGCCGTTTTTTGTCCCGAAAATCTCAGCAACCGTCCAACGTTTGGTTTTGCTCAGTGGGCGAGTTTCAGTGATGCGAACACGATCGCCGGATTTGCACTGATTTTCTTCGTCGTGAGCTTTGTACCGCTTGGTGCGGACTACGATTTTGCCGTATTTGGTGTGGGAGGAGCGGTTTTCGATTGCTACCACGACGGTTTTATCCATCTTGTCGCTGACTACTACGCCAACTCGTTCTTTAATTGCCATAGCTACCTATTTTTGTTGTGCAATTGACTTTTTTTAGCTACTGTGCGATCGTCGGCTCGGCTGCTTCAGACTCTTGGCTGACTGCTGCGGTTGCAGCAGGCTGTGCTACCTGTTTAGATGCGGCTAATTTTGCTGCTGCTGCTTCTTTCTCAGCAACGATTTGGCGCTCGCGTTCAACTGTCATCAATTGAGCTAGCCGGTGTTTGGCGTGCTTGAACAGGTGAGGCTTTTCCATGCGGCCGGTAGCTTGCTGAAGCCGCAATTCCATTAGTTGGCGCTTGACGGCTAAAATTTGCTCTGCTACTGCAGCATCGCTTAATTCTCTAGCTTCTTTAATCTTGGTCAAAGACATAATTGTGTGCTTTCTCGTTAGCGAGCGGTATGACAGAAGACTGAATTGTCTCTTAGGGTGAAGGTCGAAGGAAAGAAAAGTTATGAAGACCAGATTTTAAATTGCTGTAGCCGTTTAAAATCCTGACTAATACCCACCTAATTCTACCTTCGCTCTTCGCTATGACTGGTCTTCTTCGCGAGTGATGAACTTGGTTTTAATTGGTAATTTGAAAGATGCCAAACGCATTGCTTCACGGGCAGTTTCTTCACTTACGCCGCCAATTTCAAACATTACCCGGCCCGGTTTGACCACGGCAACCCAAAACTCTGGTGCGCCTTTACCAGAACCCATCCGGGTTTCGGCTGCGCGCTGGGTGACTGGTTTGTCGGGAAAAATGCGAATCCAGATTTTGCCGCCCCGGCGGATATAGCGGGTCATGGCGCGGCGTCCGGCTTCTATTTGGCGGGAAGTGATCCAGGCGGGTTCGATGGCTTGGAGCGCGAAGTCGCCAAAGCTAACTGTGTTGCCGCGGGTGGCAATACCGCTCATTCGCCCGCGCTGTTGTTTGCGGAATTTGGTTCTTTTAGGGCTTAACATGGCTTTGGGAGTTGGGTAATTGGTAATTGGTAATTGGTAGTTGGTAATTGCTAATTGCTAATTGGTTTGGAACAACTGACACTTAACAAGTGACAACTAACAGTTAACAATTAGTTAGCCTTCGTTCGATCGATCTTCAAAGTTCTGGCGACGGCGCTTTTGTTTGGTGCGGGGCACTGCGGCATTTGGTGCAGCTTCTTGTTCTTGTCCGGGAATAATTTCGCCTTTGAAAACCCAAACTTTAATGCCGAGAATACCGTAGATGGTTTGAGCAGTGCAGTAGGAGTAGTCGATGTCTGCCCGCAGCGTGTGCAAGGGGACTCTTCCTTCGCGTGTCCATTCGGTACGCGCGATTTCTGCGCCGTTGAGGCGTCCGCTGACTTGAATTTTGATGCCTTGGATGCCGACTTTTTGAGCGCGGGTGATTGCTTGGCGGACGACTCGGCGGAAGGATACGCGCCGTTCTAGTTGCTGAGCGATGTATTCTGCGATCAGTGTGGCATCGGCGTCTACTCGCTGGACTTCGACGACGTTGATGCGGATTTGGCGGTTGCTACCGAGTTGCTGCTGCAAACCGACGCGCAGAGTTTCGATGCCTGCTCCGCCGCGGCCTACGACAACTCCTGGTCTGGCGGTGAACACTTCTAGATCGATTTGATCGGCTTTCCGCTCAATTTTGACCGAGGAAATGCCAGCATTGCTGAGGGTTTTACGAACGTACTTGCGAATTTTATAGTCTTCTTGCAAGAGTTCTGGATAGTTTTTGGGGTCAGCAAACCAGCGAGAGCGGTGCTCTTGGGTAATGCCGAGGCGAAAACCAATTGGATGTATTTTTTGGCCCATAATAGTTGATGAGTTAATTGGTAATTGGTAATTGGTAACTGGTAATTGGTAATTGGTGATTACCCATTTTTTTCAACTTTAAGCTGTTTATTACCTATTACGTTTTTCCCTGGTTTAGTTTTCTAGGAGCGGAGCTACTACTACGGTAATGTGACAGGTTGGCTTGCGGATTTGGTAGGCGCGACCTTGAGCGCGGGGTCTAAAGCGTTTGAGGACTGGGCCTTGGTCTGCGTAAGCTTGAGACACTACTAGCTTGGATTTATCCAATCCTGCGTTGTGTTCGGCGTTGGCTACTGCCGATCGCAAAACTTTGACAATTGGTTCGCAGGCGCGGTAGGGCATGAATTCGAGTAAAATCAGCGCTTCTTGGTAGCTTTTGCCGCGAATTTGGTCGAGGACTCGGCGCACTTTGAAGGGGGATGTCCGGATGTAACGGGCGATCGCCTTAATTTCGGATGTGGTATCTATAACCATTTCGATTTTGGTAATTGGTAATTGGTAATTGGGGAAAAGGTAATGGGTAATTGGTATTTTTTCCTACTACGTATTACCTGTCACCTAATTAGGCTATCTTTTTGCCTTTTTATCACCACTTTTAGCGTGACCTCTAAAGGTACGAGTGGGGGAAAATTCTCCGAGTTTGTGGCCTACCATTTGGTCTGTGAGGTAGACTGGTACGTGCTGTCTTCCGTTGTGAACGGCGATCGTGTGACCTACCATTTGGGGCAGGATTGTGGAAGATCGCGACCAAGTTTTAATTACTTGTTTTTGGCCAGCGGCGTTCAGTTTTTCGATTTTTGTCATCAGATTATCTGCGACAAACGGGCCTTTTTTTAGAGATCGAGACATGATTTTTTTAGTGATTCAGGAGTCATTAGTCAGGATTCAGCAGTCATTGGTCATCAGTCCTCAGTCATTAGTTAGCAGTTAACAACGGCAGACTGAAGACTCCTGACTGATGACTAACTTTGTCTGCCGCCCTTGCCGCGCTTGGAAGATTTGCGGCGGCGCCGGACGATTAAATCGTCGCTGCGCTTGTTTTTGCGTCGAGTTTTTGCACCCAATGCTGGTTTACCCCAAGGAGTGACCGGTCCCGGACGTCCGATGGGAGCTCTGCCTTCGCCACCGCCGTGCGGGTGGTCTACCGGGTTCATGACGCTACCGCGAACGGTGGGTCTGCGACCTTTCCAGCGGGTGCGGCCGGCTTTACCCAGGCTGAGGTTTCTGGCGTCTGTGTTGCCGACTTGACCGATGGTGGCGTAGCAGTCGGCGCGGACTTTGCGCTGTTCCCCGGATGGCAGTTTGAGGGTGACGTAGCTACCTTCTTTTGCCATTAGCTGAGCGCTGGAGCCCGCGGAACGAACGATTTGTCCGCCTTTTCCGGGTACTAGCTCGACGTTGTGGATGCTGGTACCAAGGGGAATGTTCTTCAGGGGGAGGGCGTTACCGATTTCGATCGGTGCGTCTGGACCTGAGACAATTACTGTACCGACGTTTAAGTTGAGCGGGTGAAGGATGTACCGTTTTTCGCCGTCTTTGTAGAACAGGAGGGCGATGCGGGCGTTGCGATTGGGGTCATATTCGATCGCCTTGACGGTAGCGGGAATGCTGTGTTTGTCGCGGCGGAAGTCGATGTCTCTATACAGCCGTTTGTGACCGCCTCCCCGGTGGCGACAGGTGATGACGCCTCGGTTGTTGCGACCTTGTTTGGTGTGCTTATTGCTGGTTAGAGACTTTTCGGGTTCTGATCTGGTAATTTCAGCGAAGTCCGAGACGGTCTGTTCCCGGGTGCTGGAGGTATAAGGTCGGTAAGAACGGATGCCCATAATCGATTTTAGATTTTAAATTTTAGATTTGGGATGCAAGGACTTGGCGGTTTTGGATTTTAGATTTGGGATTATCAGTTAACTTGCTAGCTTTCTTGGTTTGGTATTTTCACCTGTTAACCGCAATCTAAAATCTAAAATCTAAAATCCAAAATTGGCTAAACTTCTGGGAATAGGAGTTTGCGGATCGAGTCTCCGTCGGTCAGAGTTACGGTAGCTCGCTTGTAACAAGGTTTAAAGCCGACGAATTTGCCAACTCGACGCTTTTTGCGCGGCGGGTTTTGGGTGTTGACGCCGATGACTTTCACCTTAAAGAGTTCTTCGATTGCAGCTTTGATTTGAGGCTTGGTCGCTTTGGGGGCTACATCGAATGTGAATTGATTTAATTCCATCATTCGGGTAGCTTTCTCGGTGAGAATCGGACGCTGGATCAAATCTGCGTAGTCGCGGGGGTCGATTTTACTCACCGTAAATCTCCTGAATTTTAGCTATGGCTGTAGATGTGACGATAATTTTGTCAGCCGCGAGAACGTCGTAAACATTCAGGGAGGTTGCCAAGATAACGTTTACTAATTCGATGTTGCGTCCTGATAAGTAGACGTTGGGTTGCGGTTCTGGCAAGATTAACAGAACTTTTGTATCGGGTTCGATGCCCCAGCGGGCGATCGCACTCAGCAATTCTTTGCTTTTCGGTCTCGGAAATTGCTCTGCAAATTCTTCAACCACAATGATGTCTTCGGTGCGACTTTGGAATGCTGTCCGCAAAGCGAGACGGCGTTCCTTTTTGTTCATTTTGACTTCAAAGTCTCTCGGTTTTGGTCCGAAGATGACACCGCCGCCCCGCCACAGCGGAGAACGGATTGAACCTGCTCTGGCTCGGCCGGTGCCTTTTTGACGCCAGGGTTTGCGGCCACCGCCTCTGACTTCCGATCGAGTTTTGGTGGAAGCATTTCCTTGACGGGCGTTATTCATTTGCCGCGTCAATGCTCTGTGAACGATGTGAGACGCATTTTCTTCTTTGGCTACGCGCAGTTCTAAAGTTGTTTCCCCAACTTCTTCGCCTTGCCAATTTCGGACTACACAATTAACCATATCTTTTGTCCTTTGTCTGTTGTTAGTTGTCTGTTGTTAGTTGTCTGTTGTCTGTTGTCTGTCGTCTGTTGTCTGTTCTCAGTTCTTAGTTTTCAGCTCTTAGTTTTCAGCTTTTAGTTCTTAGTTATTGCTTGCTACTAACGGCCAACCACTATCTACTGACTGCTGACTACTGACTACTTACTACTGACTAACGTCCTACTTTTTTCTCAGGCACAACATTGACTAAGGCGCCAGCTTTGCCGGGAACTGCTCCCTTAATTAGCAGCAAATTCTGCTCTGTATCCACCCGGACAATTGTTAACTTGCGGACGGTGACTTGAACGTTGCCCATACGTCCTGCCATTCTTTTGCCGGGATAAACGCGACCAGGAGTCGTTCCAGGCCCGATCGATCCAGGCTCGCGGTGGTTCTTGGAACCGTGAGACATGGGGCCTCGTTTAAAGTTGTGGCGCTTTTGAAAACCTGCAAAACCTTTACCGATGCTGGTACCGATGACATCTACTATTTGTCCCGGTGTAAAGGTATCTGCTTTTAGTTGTTGACCTAATTCAAATGAACTGGTGTCTTCCAAGCGGTATTCCTGCAAGTGGCGCAATGGATTCGCCCCCGACTTGGCAAGGTGTCCTAGTTCTGGCTTGTTGAGAGCCTTTGGTTTGACTTCGTTGTATCCAACTTGAACGGCACCGTAGCCGTCAGTTTGTTTTGTTTTGATTTGAGTTACTGTACAAGGCCCTGCTTGTATGACGGTGACGGGGATGGCTCTCCCTTCGGCGTCAAACACTTGAGTCATGCCTAGTTTAGTGCCAAGAATGCCTACAGACACGGATTTTCTTCCTTTTATTTACGCAAGAGGTTTCGGATTGCGAAATTTACGTCAATCCGCTTGCTCTTGTGCAGAAACATTTATTTCAGTGTTCCTGCAATTAACTGTTATCAACCAACAGCCTTCCTCGGTGTTTAAAATTTGAGTTTTAAATTTGGGAGCGAGCTTGTGGAAGTCTTGCAAGGGTTGAGATTCGCGGCTTTTTACCGGCTTTATCTCCGAGTTTTGTCTCGGTCTTGCTTGTTTGTGCCAGGACTTGAGCAGCAAACCACTCAGTATCCTTTACGGCGACAATTCACAATAGTACATGAAGTGTTTGCCGTTTGTCAAGGCCGGGATGAGAATTTTTCGGCTCAACTTTAGGATTTATAATATTTCCAGCTCGCAAGCAGCGATCGACCAAATTTTGATACAGCAGGAAACACAAATTTATGGGACTGATTACGACGGGCTCGGATGTGATTCGGGATTTGGAAAAGTCGGGGTCGCTGGCCCTGTACGTTCCTTTAGAGGGAGGATTTGAGGGGCGCTACCTGCGGCGGCTCAGGGCTGCGGGTTACGGTGCTCACACGATTTCGGCGCGGGGTTTGGGTGATTTGGCGATGTATTTGACGGGAGTTCACGGGGTGCGGCCGCCGCATTTGGGCAAAAAAACTACTGGCAATGAATCGGCTGTGGGTTATACGTACTACGTGCCGCCGATTTTGCAAACTCAATTAGACAATTTGCCACCGAAAGCAAAAGGACTGGTGCTGTGGATTATTGAAGGGCACATTTTGTCGAATCAGGAAATTGAGTATTTGACTGTTTTGCCGACGTTAGAACCGCGAGTTAAAATAGCAGTGGAGATGGGGGGCGATCGAGCTTTTAGCTGGAAGCCACTTAAAGATGCTTTAGTTACTGCTTAAATTCCGGTATTTGCGATCGCAAATCAACTAAAAAACGCAGCGAGCAACTAAAGCTCAACAGCTTCTGCTCGCTGGTTTTGATATTTTTGAGAAAAACTTAATTAACAGGAAAAATCCTATGCTTCAGAACCGCGATTATACCATCATTATTGACAAAAGTGGCAGTATGTACACGAAAGACGACATGGGCGGTAAAAGTCGGTGGGCGCTCATGCAAGAATCGACGATCGCACTGGCGAATAAATGCGAAGAACTCGATCCTGATGGCATAACAGCTTATGTGTTTTCCGGTCGCTTCAAGCGCTACGACAACGTAACAGCCGCTAAAGTCGTGCAAATTTTCCAAGAAAACGAACCTTCGGGGACTACGAATTTAGCTGCTGTTCTCCAAGACGCTCTGAACAGTTATTTTCAGCGCAAAGCATCCGGTAAGACCAAGCAAAATGGGGAAACAATATTAGTGGTGACGGACGGAGAACCGGACGATCGCAAAGAAGTGATGAAAACCATTATAGAGGCTTCCCGGAAGCTCGATCGAGATGAAGAGTTGGCGATTTCTTTCATTCAAGTAGGGAATGCGCCGGAAGCTACTAAGTTTCTCAAGATATTGGATGACGAACTGCAAAGCGCCGGGGCTAAATTCGATATCGTTGATACTGTGACGATGGATGATATTGAAGGAATGACCCTGACGGAGGTATTGCTGAATGCAATAACTGATTGAGGAGGCGGGCGAAGTTCACGCGATTATATTTGGGCCAGTTGACCCAGCAGCATTTTTTAGGGGGTTTAAGTTATGGAATCGATCGATCGCCTGTTAGGTGAACTTAAGGCAGAGTATCAAGCGTCTCAAAAAAATGCTGAGTTGAAAAGTCAGGCACCGGTGCAAGCACAAGCGCCTTTGCCACAAGCAGCAGTGCCGTCAAATCAAACATTTAAAACATCAGATATAAATTTGTATGCTGGTTCTTTGGATAAGGATTTAGCTCAAATTAAGGCTGAGTACGAAGGGCAAAATCAAGCTCAGGAAGTGGCTTCACAGCAACCGCTTAAGGCTGAGCACGAAGCGCCAAATCAAGCTCAGGAAGTAGCTTCACTGGAACCGCGGCCAGCAGAAAAAGTCGCGGGGCCACAGTTGGACGTACAAACGCACAGACAGAAAGTTAGGCAAGCTCAGGTTTGGCTGAAAAAGTTGGATAAAAATTCCGATGAGGGATATTGGTTCGATCAGTTTGCTTTTAGGTATTCTTCGAGGATAGATGCGGCGATCGACTATTTGCAAGCGGTGAATGAGTTTGATTGATTGAACTACACGGTATTCACAATTTGTAAGGCAGTTTTTTGGTTAATTGCCATCTCTATTTGTTGTAAAGACACGGCAGTGCTGTGTCTTTACAAAGCGTAAAATAAATATCGTTTGTATCGCGCGGGATGCAGGATAAGGCACTGCCGTATCCCTACAAATTGCCACCAAATCAATATCCTTTATAGGAACACAACACCGTTGTTTCCTGTGGCGGCGACAACCACGGGGAGGATTCCTCCTATACTAAATTTTGGGACACAGACGTAGGATTCAACAAAAACAAAGCCGCTTTTTTTGCTGTATCTTCAGATAGCTGAATTTGTTTTAACTCAACAATACCTTCACTGATAAAAGTATCTCTCAAAGCAGCTTTTTCTCCGCTGTTAAAACTCGTTTCGTAAAACACTTCTCTAATGCCCGCCGCAATGACTAATTTCAAACAATAGATGCAGGGTTCTAAAGTGACGTAAATACTAGCCCCAGCAGTAGATATACCGTGTTTAGCAGCTTTGGCGATCGCATTTGCTTCCGCGTGAACCGCCCTTGATGGCAAAGTTTTACTGGCGTCGCAACTGCTCAAACCAGGATAGCAGAAGCCTTGAGTAGTACAGTGTGCCGAACCTGACGGCGAACCGTTATAACCCGTTGCTAAAACTTGCCTGTTTTTAGTTATCACCGCGCCTACAGGAAAAGCCAGACAAGTCGATCGAGTAGCGGCCAATTTTGCTAACATTAAGAAGTATTCGTCCCAACTCGGTCTTTCTTCTTCTAAATTCATCGTCTATCCTGGATGTATTGCTTGCTCGTTTTCAGACACTCGGCAGCCTTCTGCAATTCTATTCCCAAATAACCAATATGCTCGCCTTTGATAGCCGGGGAAGCCGCACAAATTTCTCGCACTAACTTGAGAGGGTTTTTTCCAGAATAACAGGTGACAACTTCGCCGCTGCCGGGGGTGGTTTGCGTGACTACTATTTGATTGTCGGCTACTTCAACTAAAAAATTGCCTGCTGCATCGAAAAAGTCTCGATCTTCGCAGATTTTAGCATATTGGGTTTGAATTAGTCGATCGGCATTTTCAAAGGTATCGTCATACAAGTGAGCCGATTGACTCAGCGTTACCAATGGGCCCATCGTCAAATTATAATCGGAACGCCTCGCAATTTCATCTCGAATGTGCTGCTGCAAAGCCCGCAAACCCATTGCATTGGCCGGCCACGCCGCAAACATATCGTTGCTGCGGAGAGTTGCAGTTAGCGATATTTCATCGTCTACAACTCGCACCCAAATGTGATTTAAACAAGGACTGCCGCTGTGCTGGTGGTCTGAGGACCCGTCAGGTCTTCTGTTAATATTTCCCCCCGCATCCCACAAACTAATTACAGCACTTGCTGCGTCAATTTCCTTAATTAGTTTGGCAATAACTTCTTCAATTTGATCGCGTCCAAACCACGACCTCATCCGCTGTGCGTAGGTATATTTAATGCCTTCGTTATACGGGGCATCTTCGAGCATTTGGGGTTTGTACTGTTCGAGGAAATCGCGGTCGATTGGTAAGTAATTCGGTTCTGGAAAATAGAACTCCGCAGGTTCATCTGTAATCACTGCCATTAAGTCGATTAATTCTTGCCACTGTCCGTCGTAACCAGTCGGCCGTAAGGTGCCAGTGGTCTTAATTCGGTGGATGATTTTTACCCAAGTTTCGGCAATAGTTTTGCCTTCAATTCTGTGTCCGTATTTCTGACCGGGGAGTACAGTCGGGACAATTTCGACTAGCGGAAAAGTTACGGCTTCTCCCCAAGGTTCAACAGATTCTTTTTGGGCAAAACACTTGACAAATGTCACTGTTTCTGCTATATTAGTGGCTTGTTTACATTCGATAGAATCCCGCAATAGTTCTAAGGCTTCTGCTGCTATTTCAATATCGATGTAGCCAAATATTGAAGATTTAATTAGCCAACAATCTCTGCCAGTATCGCTTTTGCCGGCTTCAAAGCCGTTGCGAAAAAAGTCAAGCAAGCACGCGGCCGCCCCCGAGTTGCGGTCTTCTTTCGTAGCGTTGAGAATTACTAGGAAGCGGACGTGGGGATTGCACAGCAAGTTTCTAATTAAGAAGTTGATGCCGCGAGTAGGAGAGTATAGTTGTCCGATCGCAGCATATTCTTGAGCTTGTAAATGTTTGCCGATCGCACTTTTGACTGTCCAGCCGCTGACAATGGCTGTCTGCCCCGTTCCGCAAATTAATTGATTTGGTTTGTATAGGGGTTTGTACTCAAATTTTTTGACGAGATTTGTAGCTGTCATGGTTTACCGTTTTTTGCACCGCGTACTACTATATCAATAGTTTGGATGGTTTGAAGGGGCGCTATCAATCATCTTTATGGCACCGCTACAACTATTTGTTATGCTGCGTCAAAGCAAATCTTTGCCTGAGTGTCTTTTACCGCGATCGCCTTCAGCGGAATTGACACCACAAACTCTGTACCTTGACCTAAAGTTGAGTTGACTTCTAAAGTTCCAGAGTGTTTCTGGACTACGATTTGATGAGCGATCGCCAATCCTAGGCCTGTTCCTTGCCCCACGCCTTTGGTGGTAAACAGATGCTCAAAAATTTTTGGCTTCACCGCATCCGTCATCCCAATCCCATTATCCTGAATTCGGATCACTGCCTGAGATTCCGACAATTGGGTTTTGACAGTAATCTGGTTGGGGTTGGCTTTGATCTGAGCAAAACTGCGTCCTTTATTTGATTCCTCAAGGGCATCGATCGCATTTGCCAGCACATTCATAAATACCTGATTCAACTGTCCCGCAAAGCATTCTACCTGTGGCAAATCGCCATAGTCTGTGATGACTTGAATTTCCGGGCGACATTGGTTGGCTTTGAGGCGATGCTTGAGAATCAAGATGGTGCTGTCAATGCCGTCGTGGATATTGTAATGAATGGGGCGATCGCAATCAGAACGCGAGAAGGTTCTTAAACTAATGCTGATTGTGTGAATGCGATCGACTCCTTCTTGCATCGAATCGATTAACTTGGGTAAATCCTCTTGTAAGTATTCCAAGTCTATTTCCTCTACGAAAGCCTGCAGCGTGGCACTTGGATAAGGGAGTTCTTTTTGGTAGAGAGCGATCAGTTCAAAGAGGTCTTTAATATAGTGCTGAGCAGGTTTAAGATTACCAGAAATAAAGCCAAGCGGGTTATTAATTTCGTGCGCGACACCCGCCACTAAATTGCCCAAAGCAGACATCTTTTCGCTGTGGACTAACTGAAGCTGAGACTGTTGCAGTTGTGTCAGTGTCGCTTCTAAATTAGCTGTTTTCTCAGCAACACGCTGTTCCAGATTTTTAGTTAACTGCCGTAGCTGCAAATGAGTTTTCACCCGTGCAAGAACCTCCTGTTCTTGAAAGGGTTTGGTGATGTAGTCCACAGCACCCAGGACAAATCCTTTCACCTTACTGTCGGCATCGGAGAGAGCAGTCATAAAAATGATCGGAATGCTGGCTGTGGCGGGATCTGCCTTCAGACGTTTGCAGGTTTCAAAGCCGTCAATTCCTGGCATTTGAACATCCAGCAAGATCAGATCGGGAGGATAAGCTTGGACTCTCTTAAGAGCGCGATCGCCGTTGATTGCGGTTGCTACTTCGTATCCCGCATCACTTAAAGTTTCACAAACCACTTCTAAATTCGCAGGGGTATCATCCACCACCAGAATTAATTCAGGACTAGACATCGGCTTTTTTCTCTGTGAGGTGGTGTTGTAGCAACTCTTCAATCTCTTCGGCTTTAAATTGCTTGGCCAACTGAAGAATTTGTGAGGCAAACTCAGCGTAGCCAGGGTTAGAGTTAGCAATATGCTCTGTGTGTTCTCGTAGCCGTTTTAAGTTGCTTTTTTGTGCCATTTCTAGTAACGTCTTTAACTCGACCGGGGAAGGAATAATACTCCCTTCTGGGTTTTCTAATGCAGTCGTTGGAATGGATGAACCCGACTCGTTGGAGGCTGTAATTTCATATTTCCATTTTAATTCTAAATGAGTGGCTAAGAGGTTAAATAATTCACTGACTTCCACTGGCTTGGCCAGGAAATCATTTCCCCCTGCATCTAAACTCATCTGTTGATAGGCTTGTGATACTGATGCAGAAGAGACAAGGATCTTCTGGTGTTCCAAATCATTTGCACTGCGAACCTGTTTGAGCAGTTCAAAGCCATCCATGACTGGCATTGCCAAGTCTGTAATCACTAAGTCAGGTTGAGACTGTCGTATTTTTTCCAATCCTTCTTGTCCATTTTCGGCCTCACTAACTTGGAATCCTAGTGGATATAACAAGTTGACGAGAACTGCTCGGTTTTCCCAACGATCGTCTACAACAAGAATGCTGCGTCGTTGTCCTTCGTAACCAATAATTTGTTTTCCAGTTGTGAGGGAGTTTTGCTCGGCCCAATCGGTGGCGATCGCCATTTCCACCTCAAAAAAGAACTCACTGCCGACTCCGGGTTGGCTTTTAACTTGGATTTGTCCGTTCATAAGTTGGACAATCCTTTGGCTGATCGCGAGTCCTAAACCCGTGCCCTCGGCTTGGCGCTGGCGATCGCCCACTTGTTCAAAAGCCTGAAAAATTTTATCCAATTGATCGGGCGCAATTCCTACCCCCGTATCTTCAACTTGAAATTTGAAAGAGCGAGTGGACGGATTGGAATGATTCTCAACTACCGCAACCTTGAGCGTGACAGAACCTTTGTCGGTGAATTTAATCGCATTTCCCACCAAGTTGAGTAACACTTGACGCAGCCGTTTTTCATCGGCAAAAATCCCTTCAGGCAACTGCGGATCGGGATTGTAAAGGAAGTCAATGCCTTTTTGGTCGGCACGAATGCCGCAGATTTCAGCGACACCTTGGAGGAATGAGGGAAAGTGAATTGCTTTAGGTGCGAGTTCTAATTTGCCGGCTTCAATTTTGGACAAGTCCAACACATCGTTAATCAGCGTCAGCAAATGAGAACCGCACTGGTGAATGATTTCTACCCCATGACGTTCTTTCGCTGGCAATGCGCTGCTGCGGTTGAGGATTTGAGCATAGCCCAAAATACCGTTGAGGGGAGTGCGAAGTTCGTGGCTCATGTTGGCGAGAAATTCGCTTTTTGCTTTGTTGGCATTGTCCGCAGCTTCCTTTGCATACTTGAGTTCGGCGGTGCGTTTTTCAACTCGCTGTTCAAGCTGCTGGTTAGTTTGCTCTAGGGCGGTGAAGGAATCGCGCAACTGCTGCGCCATTCGGTTAAAGGATTGAGCAAGTACACCCAGTTCTTTAACGCCAGAGGCTTCGACGTTTTGGTCGAGTTTTCCTTCGGCGATCGCTTCCGATGCGTGACTGAGCAGCAAAATGGGTCGAGCAATCCAGCGCGAGGTGTAGATACCCAAAACGGTTGCCAGTCCTAATGCGCCTAAACACAGCCAAATCGTGTTGACTGTATTGGCATTAATTCGTCCCATGAAATCTGATTCCGGCATGGCGACGACTACGAGCCAGTCCAATCCCCATTCGTCCTGCCAGGGAGTTACTTGAACAAACTCCCGCTCATCCTGGAGCTGAAAGTCTAGGCGCTGGATGGTTTGAATCGTTTTCAGATCGCCGAAGCGATCGCGGAGATACTTGGACGTGGCTTGAATTAGAGCGTCCTTACTCTCAAAGCCCCGCAGTCGCTGAGGTTTGCCGTTGGTCACTGAAAACACGGGCGCATCGCTAGAGCTGGCAACGATTAATCCGTTGCGCTCAAGAATGAACACCTTGCTGGATGGACTAACCTTAATTTCACGTAAAAAGTCACTAATTTGCGAAAGGCGCTGCTCTACCCCCACGCTGCCGATCAACTGACCATTCTTGCCATAGATGGGGCGACTCGTGGCGATCGACAACGGGTAGTTATTAGTCTCCCATTGATATATCTCGCTCCACCCGGGCTTGCCCGTCTCGACACCTTTGGCGTACCAGCCTTCCTTCTGGAACTGATACGCTTTGGTGATTTCAAACATTTTAGTTGGCTGGCTTTGGTCATTCGTAATGTAGTTGTACAAATCAGGATTGCCGTACCGCTTCGGTAGCACCAGGCTAATGTCAGGGTTGCCGTGGTTCGGAATGGTTGACTCTCGGTAATACCCCGATGCGATAAAGTTCCCCGTTTTAGAGCCGTAGAGGATATAGCCAACGTTGTAGGTTTTTACCTGCTTGGCAAAGAATTGAGCTAGGCGATCGGCATCCTGTAAGTTCAACAATCCCAGGTCAATTTGCTCGCCGTTGATTTGGGTCAAATAGCGGGTTGCAGCGGCATAGCTGTCGAGGTGCTGATCCACACGGTTACTCACCTCCGTTTGCAAGTTAGTCGCTAGTTCATTCACTGCTTTTTGTCCATTTCGCAGCGACAGATACCCTGTTAATCCTACGGCCGCGAAGATTTGCAGGATGAATGGAACAACCAAACCGGTTCGCAGGGGAACCTTACTAAAGCCTTTAGCAGCAGCAATTGTGGACTTCGACAGCATAGCGTTCAAAACAGTAAAGATAGGGTACAGGCCTGAGAGTTCCCAAACTTGGTTTAGAGGCACCAGATTTTATCTGCAATAAACAGGAAAAATATCGGCTTCGGTTGGACTTCTAAAAAAGCATTGCGGTTAAAGTTTTCTAGCGTCAAATCCCGCACCACTTGATAGCTGAAATAGGCACCGACGCTAACAATTAATGTCCTACCTCCCACGACCAGTCGCATTAGCAAGTTGCGAGTTGCTTTCTCTTTTTCACGGAGATCGACAATGGCTGAGTTGGTTGATTTGCGGTTGGTTGGTGAAGTTGCCCGGAGGCGGTTATCAGCTTTGATCTGTTAGCCGACTGTTTTTTTTAGTAGATGAGGCGATCGTTCTGGCTCAAATTTAAAGGCGATCGCACTCCACCAAAAATCTCTCAACCCCATCCCAATCGAAGACTACCGCTTACAGAAAATCGCAGATAAAGCCCATCGCTTCTACTCGTGGGACGAATCTGCTTACCCTTTAGGGTCAGTCCTTTTCAGTCTACGCCACAGTCCCCTAATCAGATGTTAATTGTATCAATACTTTAAAGTTACCTGTAGGTCGATCTTAAACTCAATTTGAGCGTTCCCACATTCTCATTCAACCCAGTCTTAAGCTAAAGTTTCTCACCTGGAGTTTCTCTTTTTAGGATTTTAATAAATTCGTTTAACAAATTCCTCAAGCCAACAATTCACTGACGGCTACGCTAAAACCTGCAAGCACACTTTGAGTGTTAACAACTTCATCCGCATTAAACAACCGCCAGCTTTGCCCTGCATTCACAAATATTAATCTAGCTTCAGGAAACAGCAACCAAACTTCTAAACATCCCGATTCCAAATATTCCTGAGCTTTGGCAAATAACTCTTCCCCGCTATCTTCGGGGGAAGCAACTTCCGCTATCAAAGGAAAACTTTGGGAAAATGCTGTAAAATTGCCTGATTGTGGCAGCAGTTCAGGAGTAATGTAAGCAACATCGGGACGGCGACCCTGCTTGCTAGTGCGACAAAGGACTTCTGTAACAACTTCTCCTCCCTGTCCGCTGGAATTTTTGTAAGTTTTCCAGGAAGTAGCTAGATTAACTTGAGCGAGACCGTGCTTGAATGTCATTCCTGTTTTCTCCACTAAGTTGCCGTCAACCCATTCCATTCTATCAGCAGGTCTGACTAAAAAATCTTCAAGAGAGATGACTTTTTTAGGCTCAGATTCTGGCGAAACTTCTGCTATATTTTCTGATTTTTGCGGTAATTCTGGCTCTGAGTTTTTGTCGGCTTTTTTTGGTATAATTATAGTAGCTGTCATGCTCGCAACCTCTGTTTAACGATTCTAAGTTTACAAGCGATCGCTCTCGATCGCATATTTATGATCTTATTGAACTTGGTAGATTTTGTCTTTCCAACTTAGCCCGACAATTTATATATCATAGCAATTAAGAAAGGTGACTTTCATGATTCTCTCAAACCGTTTTTCTGAAGCCCTCACCTATGCGGCCGAATTGCACGCTACCCAAGTTCGCAAAGGTTCCGGGGTTCCCTACATTGCCCATTTGTTGGGCACTGCTAGTATAGCTTTAGAATATGGGGCAAATGAAGATGAGGCGATCGCAGCTTTGCTTCACGATGCGATCGAAGATCAAGGCGGCGCAACCACCCGCGAAGCCATCTGCCGCCGCTTTGGGGATACCGTCACAGCAATTGTAGACGGCTGTACCGACAGTGACGCAACGCCGAAACCCCCTTGGCGTCAGCGAAAACAAGCTTATATCGATCGCATTTCTACAGCTTCTGGCTCAGTGAGATTAGTCTCGGCTGCTGATAAACTTTATAATGTTCGATCGATCGTGAAAGATTACCGTCAATTAGGAGATACTATTTGGGAACGCTTCAAAGGCGGCAAAGACGGTTCTCTCTGGTATTATCGTTCTGTGGTAGAAGCATTCCGCAAAGCTGAGTTAACGCCTATAGTTGAAGAATTAGACCGCACAGTTTTAGAATTGGAACAGCTTTCTGAAAGCTGAAGGCTGAAGGTAAAAAGCACTAATTATCAATTACCAATTACAGTCAAAAAATGGCCAATGTTCGCTTAGAAAATATTACCCGACGCTACCAAAACGTCACCGCGATCGAAAACATCAGCTTCAAAATCCCGGACGGGGAATTTTGGGTATTAGTCGGCCCATCCGGCTGCGGGAAATCCACAATTATGCGGACAATTGCAGGTTTAGAAACCGCAACTTCCGGCAATCTTTACATCGGAGATAATTTAGTTAACAACATTCCTGCCAGACAGCGCGATGTAGCAATGGTGTTTCAAAATTACGCGCTTTATCCGCACATGACTGTCGGCGAAAACCTGGCTTTTGGATTACGGATGCGGAATGTTGACCCGACTAAAATTCAAGAACGAATCGAAACAGTAGCCCGATCGCTCTCCATCGACCACCTCCTCAAGCGTAAGCCCAAACAGCTATCAGGCGGCCAGCAGCAGCGGGTAGCACTCGGAAGGGCGATCGCCCGCGAACCGAAAGTATTTCTTTTAGATGAACCGCTTTCTAACCTCGATGCTCAACTGCGAGACGACACGAGAGCCGAACTCAAACAACTGCATCAACGGCTGGGAATTACCACAATTTACGTCACCCACGACCAAGTGGAGGCGATGACTTTAGCTGATAAGATTGTAGTCTTAAATGGAGGAAAAATTCAACAAATTGGAGACCCGCAAAGCATTTATGCCAAACCAGCTAACCGCATGGTTGCCACATTTTTAGGCAATCCCGCCATGAACATTTTGCCTGTAATTTATACTAACGAATCCTTTCAAGTAGGAAATCAATCTTTAGCCTGTCCGCCCTCGATTCAGAAAAAATTGCAGGCGAGAGAAGGACAAGGATTTGATTTGGGCATCCGTCCAGAAAATATAGAAATGTTTACGCCACAAAACGCAGAAGAAGATGATTTGAAAGCCGATGTTTGGGCCTTAGAAAAAGTCCCTCTTGATGTAGAGGTAAAAGTAGTGGAACCTCTGGGGCGAGAAACTTTAATTCGGGCGAGTTTGCCTTTGTTGAGTGCTGAAACTACTGTACAGTTACAAATACCTGCGAGTGTTCGCTTGCGATCGGGCGATCGACTGACGGTACAGCTTGACTTCGATCGACTATTTATATTTGACCCCTCCACCGGTGAAGCGCTGTATCCTTAACTGGATGGAACAGGACTTACGCACGGTTGGCCAACAACCAGGTTTTTTTAGTCGCAGTGGGTAAGTCCTGTTCAATCTCACATCTCACATCTCACATCTCAAATAGACTGAGCCTTCCAGTGGGCAAGTCTCGATTCGTAGCTACAAAAGTTTACACTTGACATTTATTAATTTACGAAGTAATGATACGATTAGTATTGGCACAACGGAAAAACGTCCACCCCAAAAGCTGATCTTTCCTGACTCGGGGCGATCGCTATCGACAACTTCGCATCTTCCCGCTAAAAAGCGGCTTTACCCCCGACTTGGGAGCAACTAGCGAAGCAAAAACTCAGAAAAACGTTCTAGCGGCATTTTTAGATGAATCCCGACAACCTGCCTCAAATGCTGCAAACAGGATTTCACCTAACTTTAGGTGCAACTTCCTTTTTAATTGAGACATTGCAAGATCCTTTGAAGCGAGAAGAAAATCTTGACAAACTTAAGTCAGATTTTGGCCAGCTAGCCGATGAGCTGCTGGAAAAAGGAGAAATGACCGATCGAGAAGCGCGGAATTTTGTAGATACTATTTTCTCTCAACCGGGCGATCGGGAGAATGCAGACAGTGAATCTGTCTCGCCCAAGCAATCAGATGCAGCGACTGATGCTCCTCCCGATTCGGTTGTACAGCCTAACGTAAAGCTAGAGATTCAAGAATTAACTGCACACATGGCAGCGCTGAGGGCCGAGTTGGAAAATTTGCGCGCCGAAAATTCCCAGCATTAAAGAATCAATAGTCTTTAACACAGCCGGAGTTTACTTGGAAAATTACTTGCAAAATTACTTGCAAACTTATTTAAGAGAACCAAACTTTAGTCATTGTCCCATTTTTCAGAACCGATCAGGTCGGCGATGCGATCGCGCAGCAAGAAGTCGCATTTTTCTAATTCGCACTCTACACAGGCCCATTCCCGGGGCGGAATGAATTGGCAGAGGGTATAGATGGGCTGTTGGCGGCTGAGTACGCCCTCATGCACGAGGTGACGCGCTTCATCTTGGATCACATCTAAAGAGTATTGGATTTGGGGAATAGTGGAGTGAATCATAATGCGCCCTCAATGTTTTACTAAAAAATTTTATGGCCCTGGTAATAATATAGTCCAAACTTACGAATATGTAAGTTAAATTTTGTCCGTATACAGCTATACAATTCACTGCCGTAAATAAAAATAAATTATACGAATAATCAGTAAGTGATGGGATCTGTCTTAGGATGGTGACACGCAGCACATTTTCCCGACTAGCAGGCGGATCGGCTGGAAAGCTCAATTCAGAACTTAGGAACCCGCGTCCAATTCCCGGTTTCTGGATGCTTTGCCACCAAAGGCAAAATTTCTGGCGAGAAACCGGGTTGATGAATTTAAGTCCTGACGCAGCAGCAAAGGAAAGATTTAGGAGTCCGACAGATCAAGCATTGCCCTTTGCGTCAATGCCGAACAGCACTTCTAGAACGATAGATTGCGCTGTCGGCATCTGCCCAAAACAAAATACATAAGGAATATTCGGAGGCAAGTGTGGCAAAAATTGCTCTAAAACGTAGGGACTGCCGTAAATTAACACAGCTTGCAGTTCTCCCGTTTTTAATAATTTCTTAAACCAATCTTGAGCTGCTTCGGTCAAACCAGCACTGCCTCGGAAGCAATTGCCGCGAATGAAAATTTGCAGCAGTGTCGGAGAAAAATGCTCTGCACCTGTATTATCAGCGATCGTCCCTGTGCGATCGTCAATCAGTTGCAATTTGTAACCAAACTGTTCGGGAAGGGCGATCGCCGGAGTGTGGTTTCCCAAAAACTCGCACCCCAAAACATCATCTACAACAATCAAATTCCGCAAAAGCTGGTTTTCTGGGGGCTTTGGAACCTGCAAAGGTAGATTTCCCCCAAATTTCAAAGAATCTCGCAAAATATCGGCAGCAGTTGCCCTTGCCTGGGGATTTGCGAGCAAATTTAAGTCGATCGACTCGATCGATGCTAAATTCTTGCTCCCCCCCTTAGCAAGGGGGGGTTGGGGGGGGTCAGAAATCGGCAAGCCCACCTTTATTTTCGCTTTCCAAATTCGCTTGACAGATTCCTTGATTTGTGATAAAAAGAGCCGCCCTTGAGTGACCGCTTCGCAGACAGCGAGAATCGCCCCTTCCGGGTCAAGCGGCATCAGCAAAACATCAGCACCAGCCTCAGCCGCCAAAACAGCAGCTTCATTAGCCCCGTACTTATTGGCGATCGCACCCATCACCAAAGCATCCGTCACAATCAAACCTTCAAATCCCAACTCTTCTCGCAGCTTCCCGATCAAAATTTTGCGAGAAAGAGTAGCAGGAAACTCCGCATCCCAAGCCGGAATCAGCAAGTGAGCACTCATCACAGCATCGACCCCAGCAGCCATCGCCTCGACAAAAGGAGGTAACTCAACCTGGGCCAATCTCGCTGGCGAATGCGGCAAAACCGGCAATTCCAAGTGAGAATCAACCGCCGTGTCTCCGTGGCCGGGAAAATGCTTAGCTGTAGTCAAAACCGGGTGATCACCTGCACCTCGAATAAACGCAGCGGCCAATTTCCCGACAATTTCCGGTGTCTCGCCAAAAGCGCGGACGTTAATCACAGGATTGTCGGGATTGTTGTTAACATCAACTACTGGTGCGAGAATCCAATTTAGACCGATCGCCCTAGCTTCGATCGCAGTCACAGCGCCCATTTGTTCAGCATATCGATCGGCTTTACCTGCATCCTGTCGCGCCACTTCGGCAATTGCCATCGGCGGCCCGAACCAAGTCGCCCCCCCGAACCGCTGGCCGACACCTTCCTCAATATCAGCCGCCAGCAGTAGCGGAAACTTGGCCCAAGACTGCAATTGGTGCGATCGAACTGCCAACTCCGCAGCACTTCCCCCGACCAAAATCACACCGCCGACGCCCAACTTTTCCAGATAATAGCGGAGTTTGCTGGCAGTTGGTTCCCATTCGGGATAGCGAATTTGGTGGTCGAACAAGCAGCCAGAAGCGCGCACCACGAACATCTGGGCCACCAGTTCGGGTAAGGAAAGATTGTCAATCATGGGAAATTAGGAATTGTTTGTTGACTGTTGACTGTTGACTGTTGACTGTTGACTGTTGACTTTGGGCTGTTGACTACCTTCAGACACTAATCCTCGTCTGCTTCTAAATCATGATCATCATCATCATCATCATCATTTTCATTGCCATCGGCCAATTCTTCGTCATCAAACATACCCGGTTTGCGATCGGCAGAAAGCTGATTCAGGAGTATCAGCATTTTATCGCCCCGTTCCAAAGAACGGTCTTCGAGAAATACTACTTCCGGCGTCCGGCGCAGTTGCACCCGTTGGCCCAACTGGTTGCGGACGTAGCTAGTAGCAGATTTCAAACCTTCCATAGTTTCAGCCTTCGCCTCATCAGTACCGTAGATGCTGACAAAAATTTTTGTATGCTGAAGGTCTCCCGAAACAATTACGTCGGTAACGCTAACCATACCCGCACCTACCCGGTCGTCCTTGATTCCATTCAGCAACATCAGGCTGACTTCCCGTTTAATCATTGAAGCTACACGCTCAATTCGACGACTTGTAGCCATAGCACCTACTCCTCTACTTTCCTAATCAGCCGTTTTTATCCAGATCGATAATTGTAGCGCGATCGGTCAGGGGTGTTACGGGCGATCGTCCGAGTTAGGGGTGAGATACAGCTTAGAGGAAAAAAAATGTTGGATTGCCTATAGGTGAATATATAGCTAATGTAGAGAGGTAGAGTGAGATACAGCTTAGAGGAAAAAAATGTTTGATTGGATTGTCAAAACCGTAGCCGATGCTTCAGGGGTAACTAACCAGCTAAAGATAGCTGAATGGGCCAGATTGAACAGGACTAACCCTTTCGATATGGGAGCCAAAAACTACCAACGATGTCTTCATGACTTAGGGTTAGGGGGAAAATATCATGAACTTGAATATAACAACGAAGATGGAAGCCTAAAATATCAATAATTTTGCGGCTGATTTCCTTAATTACGCTTCATAATTACCCCTTTTCTTATCCATCCCTAATCTATTAATCAATCAAACAGAAACATTCCTTGTTAAAATTCCTTTATCGCCGTTTTTTTTGAGAGAATAAAGCTCATGGAAAAAGATTTCACTGTCGGTCAAAAAGTCCGAGTTGTGGCGATGCCGCCTTACATCAAAACTGCCGAACCGATGCCGATGCTGCGGCCTGCGAATTTAATTGCGATCGGCGCTGAAGGTGTTGTGATCGATCGGCGTCCCGGCAATTATTGGGGAATTCGCTTTGAAAAAGGTGCTTTTTTGTTAGACAGTCAGTACATTGAAGCGGCGGAAACTAATGTAGAAGGTAATGGGTAATGGGGAATGGGGAATGGGAATGGAGAATTGATCTGATATCAAATCCGTTGGTATCGGAATTATTCATCTCTCTCTTCTGGAGACTCAGCGCCCTCTGCGGTCTCTGCGGTTAAATCATTCCGAAACAACAGTAAACGATCTGAGAACTTAAAATCTCCCTTTTCCTTGTTCCCTCAACATCCCTCCGTTAAATCCGTTAAATCCCATTGCTTGCTCGTTGCCAAACTTCCTTCTTCAACAAGCCAGCTTAGCTTCAAAAGCCAAAGAATTAACAGGAAACTCCCCCAAAACTTCCTCTAAAATAGGAGATGTGAAGTTACAAGGTTGAGGCTTTCCCAAATGATAACCTTGAGCGTAATCTACCCCAAGTTCATTGAGTTTATCCATAATTGTTTGATTTTCAACATACTCGGCAATAGTTTGAATTCCCATGACGTGAGCGATTTTTGTAATAGCTTCCACCATGGCAATATCAATAGGATTATCGACAATATTCTTAATAAAATTGCCGTCTATTTTGAGATAATCAACCGGCAAGTTTTTCAGGTAAGCAAAGGAAGACATCCCGCTGCCGAAGTCGTCCAAGGCAAACTGGCAGCCTAGTTCCTTGAGTTGCCAAATCAAGCTGGCTGCCTTGCTGAGATTACCGATCGCCACGGTTTCGGTAATTTCAAAACAAATTATTTGTGGCGGTATTTGATGGATGGAAAACTGTTCCTGAATAAACTCGATAAACTTTTCTTCGTTGAGGCTGTCCCCAGAAAGGTTGATTGAATAAAGGTTGGGATATTTGCCAAATGACGATTGCAGATCAGACAAAAGAGAGCAAGCAGGGAAGCTAACTATTTTATCGCTGTCTACATCGGGGTTTTGGACAAATAAATTGGCCGTGAAAATTTTAGATAAATTGCTAAATAAAGTACGAATCACCCAGCGGTCGATCGCGTGCATCAAGTTGTAGCGTTCGGCCGCCGGAATAAACGCCATCGGCGACACCACCTGACCAGTTTCAAGCTGGAGGCGGAGTAGGATTTCGCAGTGGGTTCCGGTGGTTGGAGAGTTAAGCAAAGGTACGATCGGCTGAGAGTACAAGCAAAAGCGATTCTCTTCTAAAGCTTGATTAATTTGCACCACCCACTGCGTTTCGCCGTGCTGTTTAATTAATTCTTGATCGCCGGCTTGATAAACCTGTACCCGGTTGCGACCTTTATTTTTAGCAGCGTAGCAGGCCATATCGACCGCGCTCAAAATCGCCGATGTCGATGCTGTGTTGGGATTGATTGCTACCAAACCGATACTGACGCCGATCGAAAAAGTTTTGTCCTGCCACCCAAACCGGAATCCCTGAATGCTTCGCAGCAGCGCTTCTGCAACATTCAATCCTCGTTCGACGGGACAATGGTACAGGAGTACGGCAAACTCATCGCCACCCAGACGTGCCAAAATATCGGTTTTGCGGATATGACTTTTAAATAGCTGGCTGACTTGGCGCAGCAGTTCGTCCCCGGCAGCATGACCGGATGTATCGTTAACTATTTTGAAGCGATCAAGATCCAGGTAAAGCATCACGTGTTCTTGCCCGTAACCTTGAGCGCTGTGCAGGGCGTGCTCTAGCTGGTACTCAAATTCCCGGCGGTTGACTAATTGCGTCAGGGGGTCATGAGTTGCCTGCCAGGTGAGTTGCCGCGCTTGAGTTCGCACTTGCGTGACATCTCGGAACACAACCACGGCGCCGACAATTTCGCCGCTGCTAGCGTGGATGGGGGCGACGCAGTGGTCGATCGCAAATTCGGTGTTGTTGCGGTCAATCAGCAAGCTGTTGTGTCCTTGGTCAACAATCCGACCTTCGCACAAAGCGATGTCGGCGATATTTTCGGTCGGCCGCCTGGTAGTTTCGTCAACTATTCTCAGCACGCTGGCGAGGGGCAAACCCTTAGCTTCCGAGGTAGACCAACCCGTGAGTTGTTCAGCAACTGGATTAAGGGTGGAAATGTAGCCGTCGGCGTCAGTAGTGATGACGCCATCGCCGATCGATTGTAGAGTAACCTGAGCGAGTTCTTTTTCTTCAAAAAATGCTTGTTCCATGCGCTTGCGATCAGTAATATCTCGCTGCACCGACACCCAGTGGGTAACGTTCCCGGAGGTGTCGGTAATGGGTACGCTGTTGAGTTCCACCCAATATGTTGAACCGTCTTTGCGGTAGTTAATCAATTCCAGGCGTAGGGGTTCTCGGCGAGAGAAAGTACGGCGAATTTTAGCGACTTGGGTTGGGTCGCTTTCTGGGCCGCGCAAGCAACTGGGGGTTTGTCCGATGATTTCTTCGGGTAGGTAGCCCGTCATTTGGGTAAAAGCTTCGTTGGCGTAGATGATGGTGGGGTCGGAGATATCGCTGTCTCCCGCATCCATAATCACGATTGCGTCGTTAGCGTTCACTACAGCAGATTCTAAAAGGTGGAGCCTGGCCTCGGCCCGCACGCGGGTAGCAATTTCGCTTTGTAGTCTGGCGTTAGTCAAGCTGAGCGATGCGATCGCTTTTTGCAATTCCTTAGTCCTTTCTGCCACTGAATCGTGCAGAACATCGATCGCCCCGGACATTTCCATCGGGTCAAGTACGCGCAGTATGTTGGTTTGAGTAACTATTCCCAGGAGTTCTCCGCGTTCCCCCGTTACTACCAACCTGCGGACTAAACGCTCGTGCATTTCCTGATGAGCTACCCACAGCGAGTCTTCTTGCTTGAGGCTAAATAAAGGGGTACTCATCACAGTTTCGGCGATCGTTTGCGACAAATCTATATCTAAAGCTTGAAATTCGACAATATCCCGTTCTGTGACTATACCTACTGGAATGGGGAACGGTAAATCCATCGATAATTCTGTTGATTCGGTAATTACTACGCAGCTAACGCGGTGCTGCGCCATCAACTCGGCTAAACTCCTAACTGACGCGGAGCGAGGTGCTTGAATGACTTGTACGGTCATTACTTCTTTCACGCAGCGCATTTTTAAGATATTTGCCGGTTTCAGCATGACTTGGCGAATGCTTTCCGGCGTAATTACTCCTAATAGTTGACCGTCAGTGTCCAATATTGGCAAATGCTTAATTCTTCGCTGGCCCAGCAAAATTAGGGCGCTGAAAATGTCTTGAGTCTCGGATTTGGTCAGAGTTGCTGCCGGCTGCTTCATGACTTCTGCGATGGTGACACCTTTTAAGTTTTTGCCCGAGGCAATCAAATCGACAAGATCCCTCTCGGTGAAGATTCCTTGCAATTGAGAAGGTGGAGCAGAGTGCGAAGATAATTTTAAGAGTGATTTTTCCACGACAAAGACGCAGATACCTGTCGCGTCTCTGAATGCGCTTGAGGTGGGGGGATTTGCGATTTCTGTTAGTTGCTGATAGATATCCGTTGGTGGAATGGCTGCGTTTAGAGAGCAACTTCCGCGCCGTTGGCCCATCAGGGTAATTACTTCTGCTAGTGGGGTATCGGGCGCCACTGTCAAGGGGTAGCGGTCAATTACTTGAGCTAAGGTTGGCAAATACTTGGATGAATCGTTTTTGAGCATATTTAATTGAGTTTTGCGATCGCGTGGACTCTGCGACATTCCAAAAAAGTGCTGATTTCCAAGCACTAGGTGGATTTTTACTGCGCTGCTGAGACCTAATTAAAATTTATTGTTAAAAATGCAGCCGAGCTTGGACTGGGGATCAAGCCAGTGACTGCTTTTCCTCTACCTATAAAGTTATAAGCTTATCTTTATTTTAAATTAAATTTTCTGTCTCGTGACACTTTTATTAAAAACAAAGTATTTTTTGTAAGCTTTTTGCGATAAGATCGCAGCTAAAATCATCCACAGCATTGCGAATCATCTCCATCTTCAGAAAGACGCATCTGTTGCCTATCCGGGCTAACCTAGAAAAGGTTACTACAAAAAGGCACTGTATTAAGTTCGGCAGTGTTAAGTTTTGCGAAATAAAGTTTTGCAAGCTGATCGAGACCATGTATGCGTTGTTGAGGGCAATCGATATCACAGCCAATGTGTGAATTAGATCGCAACTTGCGAAAACAACGGTGGTAAGATTGTAGATATCAAGACAAGAACTTGAATACAGAGTCTGTGAGGAAAAGAGATTATGAAACGCAATCTATTAGCCGCTACTTTTTTAATTACTCCCCTACTGTTGGCTGGCCCGGCTCGCGCTGAAAATCCCGTTCACGTCAAACAGTTATTGTCAACCGGGCAATGTTTTAAGTGCGACTTGTCAGGAGCAGATTTAACGGGAGCTCATTTAATTGGTGCTGATTTGAGAGAAGCAAATTTACGAGGAGCAAACCTATCTCATGCCAACCTCGAAGGTGCTGACTTGACGGGTGCTAACTTAACGAGTGCTAACTTAACCGCAGTTTTTCTGACTAATGCCAGTTTAAATGACGCAGACCTCGATCGGGCAAATCTGACCGCTGCTATCATTAACACCGCTGACGTATCCGGCGCATCAATGGAAGATATGACCATCACTGATGCGAAAATCTACAATACCCAAATCGGCGTCGGCGGCAGCTACGACCAGTAAACTCGTTAAAAGAATGGAAAACACCAATTTTGAGGTTAAAAACCCGGTTTCTCCCCAGAAACCGGGTTTTTAGTCTTTTTGTAGGCTGCCCCGGAGCCTCACATTTTATGTCGTATTTCAAGCGAACAATCTGACGCACCCTACCATTACCACTAAAAACCCAAATCAACCGCAATTCGGTGCGCGCAAGCAAACCCAGAAAACGCCACCGCATTTAAACCCTGTCCGGGAAACGTACTGTCACCCACACAATACAAACCAGGCATAGAAGTTCGATTAAACGGCATTCCCAGCAAACCCATTAACTTCTGTCGCGGAATCGGCCCATAAGTTCCGTCTTCGCGCCCCAAAAAGCGACGGTGAGAACGCGCTGTCCCAACTTCCATATAATCCAAACCGGCATCTAAACCGGGAAAAATCTTTTCTAATCTTTCAATAATTCTCCCTGCAGCCTCTTCCTTTTTATCCTCGTATTCCTGCTGCGAAAGTCCTTCCCACTCTTCCATCCAACTCGAAGTAAAAGCGTGAACGATGTGATATCCTGCGGGAGCTAAATCCGGGTCGAGTACGGTCGGAATTGACACCAAAACTGTTCCCTCAGGCGCTTCCATTTTGTCCCAATCTTCTAACAAAATGTGGTGGCAGGCACTACCCGCAGGGATTACGCTTGCTTCCACTCCCAAATGCAAACTCAAGAAACTGGGGGCTTTTTGATAGCGCTTCTGCCATTTCTTTTCGCTAGCGGGCATCTCTTCTGGGGGCAGCAATTTCTCAAAAGTATCCCACCGCGTGGCGTTAGAAACTATGCGCTTGGCCCGGTAAACTTCGCCGGTTGCTAGCTCGACTCCGACAGCGCGACCCTTTTCTGTAATAATTTTTTTCGCCTTAGCTTTGTATTGAATTTTCCCGCCGCATTTTTCTAATCCTTCTACTAATTTTTGGGCGATTTGACCGACTCCGCCTTTGGGGTAATTTATGCCACCGTAATGTCTATCCGAAAATACCATTCCGGCATTAATCATCGGCGTCAAGTCGGCGGGTACTACAGACCAGTAGTAGCATTCCATGTCGATAAATTTCAGCAAAGTAGGGTCTTTTATGTAGCGCCGCGCAATGTCGCCAGTATTTTGAGGCAGATATTTTACTAATCCCAAACAGGCTAAAGGATTCTGAAAAAAGACTCGAACCAGATATCCGGGTTCTTCTAGGGATAGCAATTCCATGCCGTTGAGGCAGTTAAAGACGTTCCAGCATTCGCCGTAAAATTTGTGGATTCCTTCGCGTTCGTGAGGGAACCTGTCTGTTAATTCTTGCAAGTATTTGTCATAAGCCTGGGGCACTTCAAGTTCCAAGCCGCTGGGTAAGTGATAGTGAAGTTGTACGGGGTCGGGAATAGTTTCTAAGGTGACGTTGACTGCTTTCAGGGCGCGGGTGAGGAGGTTGGTGGTGCCACGCTGTCCGAAGCCAAAAATCATGGAGGCGCCGACATCAAATCTGTAGCCTTCTCGATCGAAATATCCAGCGCTACCTCCCGGAATTGTATAGCTTTCGATCACTAAAACTTTGGCTTTCTTAGCGGCTAGCTGGGTTGCAGTCACGAGTCCGCCAATGCCGGAACCGATGACAATCACATCAAACTCTTGCTGTGTAGGGCGGGAGTTGGGAGAAAATAATTGGGATTGGGTAGGAGCTGACATTAGGTTAAAAATCTTAATATTTTTATAATATTACAGTCGATCGCTCCCGAAGCAAGAAGTTCGGCAACGGATTATGTAGCGGATGTAACGGATGTCAGGGAGACCGAAGTTCGGCAATGCCCAATGCCCAATATCCAATGCCCGATGCCCCTGCTTTCCAAAAAAAAATGCGGGAACAGTCTACCATTGCCGACTGCCCCCGTCTGCCGATCCTTTGAGAGGAGAACACTAAAAATTACTATAGCCTTGTTGCTAATTAATGTCAATACTATTAGAAAAATATTTCAATAAGCTGATGGAGGTTGATCGGCCAATGGGTTCTAACTCAATCTCTGGCTTGTATGCGCCCTCAAGGATGTGATAAGTTGCACAGAGCGATAGATCGCCCGTTGGCGAAGCCCTCGAAGAAGATCGATCGCACCGCATAAAATCCCTCAAACCTAGCAATCTCCCCAATTTCCTAATGTCCCTGCAACTGCGCGTTTACGTTCCTCCGCATCCGTTAATTAAACACTGGCTGGCTGTTGCCCGCGACGCCGCCACCCCCTCGGTACTTTTTCGTTCTGCGATGACAGAATTGGGAAGGTGGCTGGCTTACGAGGCGATTCGAGAATGGCTGCCGACAGTGGAAACAACGGTGCAGACGCCTTTGGCAGAATGTCCGGCGACTTTTATCAACCCGGAAGCTCCGTTAGTTGTGGTACCGATTTTGCGGGCGGGTTTGTCACTGCTGGAAGGAATTCAGACGGTTGTGCCGCTGGCTTCGGTTTACCACCTCGGCATGGCAAGAAATGAGGAGACGCTGCAACCGACTTGTTATTTGAACAAATTGCCGGCGCAGTTTATCCCGCAAACGCGGGTGATAATTAGCGAGCCGATGCTGGCGACTGGCGGCACGATTGTGGCGACAATGCAGGAATTGACGAAGCGGGGAATTGACCCGAGCTTGATTCGGATTATCTCTGTGGTGGCTGCTCCTCCGGCTTTGAAGAGGCTGAGTGCAGAGTACCCGAGTTTGATTATTTACACGGCAACGATCGACGAAATAGTCAACGAACAGGGCTTTATTGTACCTGGTTTGGGAGATGCGGGCGATCGAACTTACGGCACATGAACCAGCGAGTCAGTCAATTTTAGATTGTAGATCTTAGATTGACTCGACAGATAAATGTGGGGGCTTGTATCCCTTTTTGGGTGCGGTAAGTTGTTTGACGAATCAGTTACTGAAATCTTCTGCGAAAAAGATGACCCTGGTTTGGTAAAAGCAGGCACCGAGAGAGTTAGAATCAAAAGTACAAGTCAAAAATAAATAGCTTTTAGCACTCATTGCCCGTGAAACTTGATTCTGTTCCGCCAAGCTTGTCTGCTTCTGACTCAGTAAACCCCCATTATGATTTGCCACAACAGGTACAACTACAAATAAAAGAGGTTACTGATATTTGTGCTGCTTTAACCCCGGAGCCCGCTGAACTCTCAGTGACTGTAAATCCCGATATTTGTCAGGAACAAAAGAAACTGAAGTCGAAACACTGGGCAATTTTTGCTTCGACTTTTGCAACTATTTTTTTAGCTGAAATAGGAGACAAAACTCAGCTCGCGATTTTGCTGATGACGGCTGAATCTCGGAATCCTTGGATTGTGTTTGCCGGTGCGGGTTCGGCTTTGATAGCAACCAGTTTGCTGGGAGTTTTGTTGGGAAGGTGGCTGGCTAGTCGGATTGCTCCGAGAACTTTGGAGAGAGCAGCCGGAGGGATTTTACTGGCGATTTCGGCGGTTCTGCTGTGGGAAGTGCTGGGTTAATTGTCTGCCTGTCGGTAAGTCGTAGATTTCTACAATAGCTAATTAAGAACTAAAAAAACATGGACTGGCAACTTTTGGGAATCAGTTTTATTACAGTGTTTTTGTCAGAATTGGGAGACAAAAGTCAATTAGCTGTGATAGCCTTGGGCAGTAGTTGTAACTCGCCGCGGGCTGTATTTTTCGGCACCGCGTCGGCGCTGCTGCTGGCGAGTTTAATCGGCGTGGGCATTGGCTTCAGCACGGCAGAGGTGTTGCCGGAACGACTGGTAAAGGGGCTCGCAGCGATCGGATTTGCGGTGATGGGCTTGCGCTTGCTGTGGCCGAAAGCAGATTTACCGGAAGCATCCGAGTAGGGCGTGGCGTCAGTCGATTTTAGATTTTAGATTTTAGATTTTAGATTTACTCCACAGATGAATCTGGGAGTTTGAACAAGAGTCTAAAATTTTGATTTCTCAACCACAGGATTTGGGGGCTTGTATCCGTTTTTGGGCTGGTCAGGAAACTTGAAAATATAGTTATATCAAATCTGTTAGCATCGGAGATTGTTCATCTCTCTATTCTCTTCATCTGCGTGAATCAGGGTCAATCCATTGTCATCTGCGGTTAGTTAATACATTCTCTTTTTTTAACCGCAGATGAGGGCAGATAAACACAGATTAACGCCGATGAATACAGAATGGCTGCAATTCAAGCCTCGTTTTCGATCGCGCGCGTTAAAATTTAAAAAATTAGCGGGGGGCGTGAATTCACGCCCCCCGCTGGAGGTTGAGTCTTTTTTCTCCACTCAACATCTGAGCATTCTGTCGATTAAACTTGGTTTTGGTAGCACCAGCCCAGCAGCGTACCGGCGACAGCCAACTTCAGCGCTTCCAATCCAAAATAGCCTTGGTGCAGTAGATTCATCCCGGTGGGCACTTCTGCTGCGTCAGCGAACAGATTTAGCTGGATTCCTAGGGCGCTCATTTGTGGTGTCAGGGCGTAGGTGTCAATCAGGGCGATCGCCAGAAGTACCAATGATAATAAGATTGCTGTGCGGCTGCGCTTGCCGAAGTCACCGACTAAATTGCTCAAAACCATCAAACCCGTTGCCACCAAGCCCGAACAGATTAACTCAACGCGGTTGAATCCCCAGAACATTAAATTCCCGGCCGTTGCAAACTCGGGAGATGTCATCATGCCAGATACGTAGAGACTGGGCATAATTACTAGATCCAAAATCAGGCTACCGCTGAGCCAGAAAATTAGGGCCACCATGACAATTGCTTGCCAGCGCGGTTTGATTGATTCCACTCTTGATGTTGTAATAGCTGTCATATAATTAGACCCTCTAAAATTTTCTTCTGCCTTTTCTAGAGTTTAACTAACTTTTTTCTCAAATCGTGTTAAGTATTTTTAAATTAATGGTAACTTTTGTGTAACAGACCCTGAAGAATTATTAAGCTCACTTATGTTTGTCATCACCTCGGCTAACTAATACTAATTCGGAAAAAGTACGGAATAAATTAATAATTACTCACAGGACTTATGCACTGCGACCAAAGGCATCTGTTTTTGACCCTGATTAAACACCGTAACGTATTTTTTATAAAAAACCAGGTTTCTGCGTCCAGAAATAACTCCTAATTTAACTGTATATGCCTAAATTTCAATTATCCTCTTGGTTGCCCCGTCTCCCCCCTCAAGTCTGGATTCTTGCTGCAGGCAGATTCCTTTCCCAAAGCGGCACCGGTTTTACTTTATTTTACGCGCCGATATTTTTTGTCGATCGCGTCGGTTTATCTGCTACTGCTGTTGGGATTGGTTTGGGTAGCGGTTCGGTTTCAGGAATATTCGGCAGAATTTTGGGCGGTTCTTTTTGCGATTCCAAATTTTGGGGAAGACGGCGAACTTTATTGCTGGCGACAATTATTTCGGCTGCCGCTTCTTTTATACTGGCGGGGACTAATGATTTTCCCGGCTTAATTGCGGGCAATTTACTGATGGGTTTTGGCGTGGGTTTGTATTGGCCTCCAACCGAGACGATGGTGGCGGATTTAACTGAGGGCGAACAGCGACAGGAGGCTTTTGCTTTGACGCGGCTTGCTGATAATTTGGGTTTGCAAGTTGGGATTATTTTGGGCGGTTTGTTGATTGCTGTAACGGGGAATTATCGATCGCTCTTTATTATTGATGGTATCTCGTTTTTAGTGCTGTTTGCAGTAGTTGCGATCGCGATCGCCGAAACCTACAAACCAGCTAATTCAGCGGATAGAGGCAAAAAAGGTGGGAAAAATGGCTGGATGGTGGCGCTGAGCGATCGAAGTCTTCTAGTTTATGCTTTAGTAAATACTCTGTTCACATTATATATTTCCCAAATCCAAACCACAATGCCGCTGTACTTTAGCAAGTTTGTCGCGGTGGGAACATCGGGAAAAGGCTTTTCAACAGGTACAATTACCGTTTTGTTTGCTTTTAGCACGTTTTTAACTGTGGCTTTGCAACTGCCGGTTGTTAAAGCTTTGAGGCGGTTTTCCCACCCGAAAGCTTTGATGATTTCGGCGCTGCTGTGGGGAATGGGATTTATTGCGATCGGCTGGACGGGAATGGCTGCCACTGGCAATCTATTTTTAGCTGTTTTAGGCTTAAGCTTTTTGTCGGTTGCGACTGTTGCTTATACGCCTTTTGCTTCGGCTTTGGTGGTGGATTTAGCGCCAGAGTCTTTGCGCGGCGTGTATTTAGCAGTTAATTCTCAGTGTTGGGCGATCGGCTATTTAATCGGGCCGCCGCTGGGCGGTTTGGCTTTGGATAGAGGTAAATGGGCGGCGGATAATTTTTGGTTGGGTTTGGCTTTGAGTGTTGGCGTGGCTATTTTTATTTTACAAAAGCTCGATCGAATGTTGAAAAGTAGAATCTAATATTCAGTTGTTCGTTTAGGACTAAGACCAAAAAACCCGGTTTCTGCGTCAATATCTCTCGGTTCGATACCACGATTTTTCGGAGAAACCGGGTTGGTGACCCTGCGTGCGTCCAAGACTGTAGTTGTTAGCATTAACAGTCAACAGTCAACAGTTAACCGTCAACTAACTAATTTATTTTCGTCGATCGCCCAATTTGCGGTAAACTTCTCTTAAATCAACTTGATGGTGAGCCAAAGCAACCAAAGCGTGATAAAATAAATCCGCAACTTCCCCAGCAATCCCCTCTTTGTCGTCATCTTTGCAAGCCATCACAACTTCCGCCGACTCTTCGCCAATCTTTTTGAGAATCTTGTTGTCGCCGCCCTCGAACAACTTGCAAGTATAAGAACTTTCGTTAGGATGGTCGCGGCGATCGCAAATTACCGCAAATAATTGAGATAACATATCCCCTGGCGGCGGTGAAATTTCCCCATCAACTTGGTGAAAACAACTTCTTTCTCCTGTGTGACAAGCAATATCTCCGACTTGTTCGACTGTTACCAGCAAAGCATCACTATCGCAGTCGTAACGCAGCCCTTTGACATTTTGAATGTGTCCCGAAGTCGCCCCTTTGGGCCACAATTCAGCGCGCGATCGACTCCAGAACCAAGTTTGCCCGGTAGAGAGCGTTTTTTGCAGCGACTCCCGATTCATCCAGGCCATCATTAACACCGTACCGTCCAAATAATCTTGGACGATCGCAGGCACTAAACCGCGATCGTCGTAACGAATCTTTTCAATTGGGATCGATCGGCTCAAACTCGATAAATCAGTAGTAGACATAATTTTATTTCAACTTTGTAATATAGATTAACGCTTTCCTGTCGGAGATTGTTTTTTTATTAACCGCAGAGAACGCAGAGGAGGCAGAGGAAGAGAGAAGATTGAGCAAGTGATGGCTAAATTGTCAAGAACTATTTTACAAAAAATTACATCTTAGGGCGATTCCCTACGGGATAGCTTCGCTTCACGGTGCTAGTGCGACAAAGCTTAAAAAACCTAAGCTAGTATTGCTACTCATTGGTTGATACCCTAAAATCTACTAGAATAGTTTCCTTGAATCGACCTAACCTTTATGTTGAACTGGCTATAAAATTATTCTACCAACAACAGACCTTCACTAAGGAGAAAACATTGGTTTCCACAACCTTGAAAACGACCAAATCAGAAGAAATTTTCGCTGCAGCCCAGAAGTTGATGCCAGGTGGCGTCAGTTCCCCCGTGCGCGCCTTCAAATCCGTAGGCGGACAGCCCATCGTCTTTGACAGGGTAAAAGGAGCCTACATTTGGGATGTTGACGAAAACCAATACATTGACTATGTAGGCACTTGGGGCCCGGCTATCTGTGGCCACGCCCACCCGGAAGTCATCAAAGCCCTGCACGAATCTTTAGAAAAAGGTACGAGTTTCGGCGCACCATCGCTGTTGGAAAACGTACTCGCCGAAATGGTCATCGATGCCGTTCCCAGCATTGAAATGGTGCGATTTGTCAACTCCGGCACCGAAGCCTGTATGGCCGTTTTGCGGCTGATGCGAGCTTTCACCGGACGCGATAAACTGATTAAATTTGAAGGCTGCTATCACGGGCACGCCGATATGTTCTTGGTAAAAGCCGGTTCCGGCGTGGCAACTCTGGGCCTTCCCGACTCCCCAGGCGTCCCGAAATCCGTTACCGCCAATACCCTCAACGCTCCCTACAATGACTTAGAAGCAGTCAAAGCTTTATTTGCCGAAAATCCCGGCGAGATAGCAGGCGTAATTCTCGAACCAGTGGTGGGGAATGCCGGTTTTATTACCCCGGATGCAGGTTTTCTCGAAGGTTTGCGGGAAATTACTAAAGATAACGGTGCTTTGTTAGTTTTTGATGAAGTAATGACCGGTTTCCGCATCGCCTACGGCGGAGCTCAGGAAAGATTCGGCGTTACCCCGGATTTGACTACCTTGGGTAAAGTTATCGGTGGCGGTTTGCCGGTGGGAGCTTACGGGGGAAGGCGGGATATTATGGGGATGGTGGCTCCTGCTGGGCCGATGTATCAAGCGGGTACGCTTTCGGGAAATCCTTTGGCGATGACTGCTGGGATTAAGACTTTGGAATTGCTGCAAAAACCCGGCACTTACGAACAGTTGGATAAGATTACCAAAAAACTGTCTGACGGATTGCTAAAAATTGCTAAGGAAGCCGGACACGCGGTTTGGGGCGGGCAAATTAGCGGGATGTTTGGCTTGTTTTTTGCGGCTGGCCCGGTTCACAATTACGAGGATGCGAAGAAGTCGGATTTGACGAAGTTCAGCCGCTTTCACCGGGGAATGTTGGAGCACGGAATTTATCTTGCTCCTTCGCAGTTTGAGGCGGGATTTACTTCTTTGGCTCATACTGACGAAGATATCGATCGAACTTTGGCTGCAGCGCGTGAAGTGATGGCAAGTATTTAACGTGTGTAGTAAGGACATTCGTCCTTAAAACTCAGAAATAAATAATTAAAGTCCTTGCTGTTTGTTGGCAGTAAGGACTTTAATTTTTAACTGCTACCCAATCCGGCTTAAAAACCTCTTGATCAGGGCTGATACAGGGGGCGAGAAACCTAGTTTCTACCCGATTTGGCGACGAGTCATATCAATTCCGGTTGCACTTATACATGATGGGGAGTGGGGGAATATGGAATTATTGACCGAGCCTCGATCATTCCCATCCCAGCAGAAACAATATCAAGTAAAGTCCTGAATCATACAGACTATTCAGGAGTCGCTTTTAATAAGGCTTACAGGCTTTTTTAGTAAATCTGCACCGGGTAATTTCAGGTTAATGGTGTGAGGGAATTACAAATTAGTAATTATAGGAACTCTCTACTTTGCGGTAGCAATCCCTAACTTAGCTCCCTTAATTCGGCGTAATCGATCCATAACTTCCACAACATTTCCGTGATTGACGCTTTTATCCGCATTCAACACAATTAATGAGTTCTGATTTGACCCCATCGCCTGTCGCACCGTACTCTCAATCTGGTCTAAGTTGACTAACTTTTTATCAACCATTAATTTTCCCTGATCATCGATCGTGACGGTAATTTTAGCAGGTGAGTCCTGAACTTGAGAGGTTGATGCTTTCGGTAAATTTACGGGTAGACCCTCGGATTTGGATAAAGACAGAGAGGAAACAATTAAAAACGTTAATATGGCGAAGACCACATCAATCATTGGCACGATGTTAATCTGGGGAATACTATCCGGTTCATCGGGTAGGCGCATAATTAGATTCTCTTGGTAGTTTTTCGTAGCGGTGACGGTACAATAACTCTAGTTGGCCTCCGGCTTCCTGAATAAAAGCAATCTGCTGTAAGTAAAACCCGCGAAACATATTGGCAAATAAGAGTGTAAAGATTGCCACAACTAACCCTATTGCCGTAGAAACGAGGGCTTCGCTAATCCCAGAAGTAACGCCTGCGGCATTGGTGCCCGTGGCATTCCCCAGTTTGAGAGAACTAAAGGTAGTAATTAACCCCAAAACTGTTCCGAGCAACCCAAATAGTGGGGAAAGGCTGATAATGGTGTCAAATATTGTATTGAATCGCTTCAGGATGGGGATTTCTGCCTGAGCGCCACTCTCTAAGGCCAAACGAAATTCTTCGATGTTGGGGGAGTCTAATTCTAAAGCTTCTAAAAAAATCCGGGCTAGGGGCAAATCGCTGTTTACTTGTAACTTTTTGATGGCGGAATCGGGGTTTTGACTGTAAAGCTGTAGCACTTCCCGCACAACTCGCCGCTGCCGCCGATTTACCCTAAACCAAAAGGCAAGACGCTCTATGATCAGCGCGACTGCTGCGATTGAGGAGGCCAATAGCGGCCAAGCAACAATGCCTGCGGCGCGAAAAATGTAAATGAAAGCATCCATTGATTTGTACTCTCGCTAGCTCTGTTGAATGATCGCAAGCTGCCTAATGGTGCAATTAGCCCGATCGAAGGCTGGTAGAGTTTCTGCGTCAAGTCGGCACAAGTGATTCAGGTGGCGAATTGTTTCACTCAAGCGCGATCGCGATCGCGATCGCACAAACGCACTACCTGTATGTGACTATCTTCGTCTGTACCCAAAATGCTCCTACTGTGATCCCGACCGAGATCGCGACAGATTGTTCTGCCAGTGCTTCTTTGCTAAAGATTTGCGTTAGGACTTGACAATAATCTTCAATAATTTCAAAGATTCTCAACTAGGTTTCCACAAAATTCAGGGTTTGTCAAGTCCTGATCCATCTTTTTAAATAAAAATTACCTATTAAATAAAAAAATAAAATTAAGTTTACTTATTAAAAAAATTTTATGAAAAGCTTGAGAATGTGGAAATTTGTTGGTATATTACGGGCTAGAGTATTGCAGTTAAGGCATTTTTGAACCTTGCCCTGCCAGAATCCGAACATTGACAGCACCCACGAGAGCGACGTAGACGCCCCCAAAGGAAATGCTGATTGGTAGCGTCTAGTGGCTATCTCAAAATTAAATAATGAAAATTAATTGCAAGAGTCTTGAACAGGGTGACAGTGTTCTTATAGGATGGGTAGGTTCATCATTGATAGCAAGCTCAACAGGCTGTTGGTAGCTTGTTTCGGGTTATGTCGGGGAGCCAGCGAGGATGTTGTCATCCATAAAGGAGATTGATAAGGCATGAGTTTTTCAAATGTTTCGGCGACGCAAAGACAACAACAAGAAGAAGCTCTCAAAAAAGTTCTGGCGCTCAGTCTGTTAGGCTCAACCTTCCTGCATGGTGTCGCGCTGCCGTTGAGCCTCAACTTGGTCAAACCTGCTGAATTTGCAGAGGATTCTATTGAATTTGTTGTGCTTGATGAGCCTAAAGTAGAGGAAACCAAGCCAGAGCTAGCTATTCCAGAAAAGGTATCTCCCCCACCTGAGACGTTCAAACCCGAACCGCCACCAGAACCAACTCCCCCAGAGGAGTCACCGGTAGCGGTAACTCCACCGTCGATTCCAGAGGAGCAGCCGGTAGCGGTAACTCCACCGCCGATTCCAGAGGAGCCACCGGTAGCGGTAACGCCACCACCGATTCCAGAGGAGCCCCCGGTAGCGGTAACGCCACCACCGATTCCAGAGGAGCCCCCGGTAGCGGTAACGCCACCACCAGAGATTAAGAAAGAGCTGCCATTAACGGAAACTTCGCCACCAACTCCGATCGAGCCTTCCCCCCCACCTCAACAGGATTTCAATTCCCCAGAAACTCCTAAAGCCCCGATCGCCAAGGAACCCGAAACCCCCTCGCCCGATCCTCCAAAAAGCGAACCACCCGTTACCGCTTCCCGCCCCAAGGGTGCTGCGAGTCTCCCAGACTTTACAAAAGATGCTGGAAATCCCAACTCCTCAGACAGCCCTGAAAAAAATAGCCCGCTCTCGTCATCTGCTTCGGCGGGTAGCGGGGAGCCTTCCTCAGAGCCATTAAATCCTTCTTCCGGGCCCATACAGCGATCGCCCGGGGCTGGGTCGCCAGTCACAGCTACTAGGCCAGGAGGTGGCGGCAATTCTGGAAATGCGATCGGGGATGTAGGAAACCTCCCCTCCTCTGGTAGCCCCGGAGGAAGTGCGTCGAACTCACCATCCGGTGCCAGCGAAAATGGCGACATACCTTCTGATGAGCCATTTGCGGCTGGTTCGGGGCGATCGGCCCGATCGCCTGCGGCGGGCTCGCCAGTCACGGCCACCAGGCCAGGAGGTGGCGGAAATTCGGGAAATGGGAGCGGAGGTTTAGGAAACCTCGCCTCCTCTGGTAGCCCTGGAAGTGGAGGCCCGGGAGGCGGAAGCCCAGTCGGAAGTGCGTCGAACTCATCACCCGGTGGAGGTGGAAATGGTGGCGGGGGTTCGTCAGGGCCATTTGGTAGCGGTTCGGGGCCAGTGCCAAAACCGACAAATCCAGGAAGAGGGGGGAGTCCTTCGCGCCCTTCCGGCCCGCCTCCCGGCACTTGCATTAGCTGCGGTAAACCTGAATATCCGAGCGCAGCCAGAAAAGAAGGGCGGCAAGGCCGAGTGGAAGTCATGTTTGACGTTGACCCCAACGGTAAGGCATTCAACATCACGATCTTGACTTCGAGCAAGCACGACGACTTCGATAGCGCAGCGATTAAAACAGTAGAAAAATGGAAATTTGCCACATCAGAGAGTGGCATTCAAGGAAAAACAGCATCCATTACCTTCCAGCTCAATGACTAGGGATTTTTTTGAGACTCTAGCAATTTGGCTGGGAATTCTATAGCACCGTCCAAGGAATAGCAAAGTTAAAAGTTGAATTTTTTGTGAATTATGAATTTGGGAATGTCGTCAGCAATATTAAGTAAACTTCAGCGAGTGGGACTCGCTCTCTTACTTGGTTCCAACTTGGGAATTGCTTTGTTGTTTGCCAACCCTCACAGCGCAATGGCAGGAGTAATTACTTTACCCGACGGCGGACGTTGCGAGGGAGAATTGAGTGAGGGAAAACTCAGCGGCCCCGGCATCTGTCAATATGCCAACGGCGATCGCTACGAAGGCCAATTTTTCAACGGCAAACCTCACGGTCAAGGCATCTATACCTTTAAAGAAGAAGGTCGATACCAAGGAGAATTTGCTTTGGGTGAATTCAACGGTCAAGGTGTCCGCGAATTTGCTAACGGCAACCGCTACGAAGGCAGTTTTAAAAACGGTGAGTTCGATGGTACAGGAACTTTTACCTCAACTAACGGCATTCGTTACGAAGGCTCTTTTACAAATAGTTCCCCCAGCGGTCGCGGGGCTTTTACGTTCAGTAATGGCACTCGTTGCGAAGGAGATATTAAAGAAGGAAAAGTTAACGGCAAAGGCGTCTGTCAATATGCTAATAAGAACCGCTACGAAGGAGAGTTGCTGAATAATCTACCTCACGGACAGGGAATTTATACCTTTGCTGAAGGAGGTCGTTATGAGGGGCAATTTAGTGAAGGGCAGTTTCACGGTAAAGGGGTTCGCGAATATCCGAACGGCAACCGCTATGAAGGAGAGTTTGTCAAGGGCAACACTCAAGGTCAGGGGTTCTTTACTTTTAAAGAAGGGGGACGTTATCAAGGGCCGTTTGACAATGGAGAATTTAGTGGTGAAGGTGTCCGTGAATTCGCCAATGGAGATAGCTATAAAGGCACTTTTGTCAAGGGTAAGATGAGCGGGAAAGGAGTTTACGTTTTTAAGAATGGCGATCGCTGCGAAGGCGAATTTAGCGAGGGTCAGTTCAAGGGCAAAGGTACTTGCATTTACGCCAATGGCGATCGCTATCAAGGTGAATTCCTCAACGGGCAAAAACACGGGCAAGGTTCTTATCTATATGCAGATGGAACGAAAGTAGAGGGGAATTGGCAACAGGGGCAGCTCCAAAAATAACCTTATAACCTATCTCTCCCTACTTGTTTACCCCCCCCTCCTCACCAATAACATAATGAGCTTTACAGCCGACACATCGGCTTTTTATAGCCTATTTAATTGGGTGAGCGTAGGGGAGGGCTTTTAATTTCACATCCGATTTACACAGGGTGTTTTTTCTGATTTTCTGGATTTCTCACAGAGGTGTTATTTTTTTTACTGCATATCGACGCAGATAGACGTAGATAGGTTACGTTTTTGGGCATCGGATTTGGTAGAATTTTTTCCCTTGTTCTCCATAAAAGGGGTCTAAATCCTCGGCGTTTTGTTCATGCAGCTTGTTGACAAGGCTGCAATGTCTCAGTTTAACCCTAGCAAATTAATTTTCAGTGTTTATACAACTAAAAAAACAAGGCCGGCGGATTGTCTCCTTATTAATGAGTTTTATTTTAGTTTTGCTCCTCAATAATGGGGTTCAAGCCGCGCCTGAAATCGGCACTCAAATTCTTTGGGATACCTATGGAATTCCACATATTTACGCAGAGAATAGTAAAAGCCTTTTTTACGCTTTTGGGTGGGCGCAGATGCAAAGTCACGGTAATCTGATTTTGCGTCTTTACGGGCAAGCTCGCGGGCTAGCTGCGGAATTTTGGGGCGACGATTATCTGGAATCCGATCGCTGGGTGCAAACTATGGGAATTCCTAATCGCGCTAATGCGTGGTATGAATCACAAAATCCTATTTTTCGCAACTATATCGATGCTTTTGTTGGCGGAATGAATGCCTATGCAAAAGAACACCCAGAGGCACTCACCGAAGAATTAAAGGTAGCATTGCCCCTCAAACCTGCAGATGTATTGGCACACGCGCAGCGCGTCATCAATTTTACTTTTGTAGTCGATCCAGAGCGCCTTGAAGATATCGCTGAAAATGACACCCCCAAAGGCTCTAATGGTTGGGCGATCGCTCCTTCCCATTCTCAAAGCGGCAATGCCATGCTATTAGCAAATCCTCACCTTCCTTGGTCGGATTTATATTTATGGTACGAAGCGCAACTGATTGGCCCAGAAATTAACGCTTACGGAGCGACTCTCGTCGGATTTCCTGTATTAACGATCGCCTTTAATGACAACTTGGGATGGACTCATACTGTCAACACTCACGATGGCTGGGATGCCTACGAATTGCCCCTCGCTAACGATGGCTATCGCTTCAATGGCAAAATCCGAAGTTTTGACAGGGAAGAGAAGGTTTTAAAAGTCAAAGAAAAGAATGGGAATTTGCGATCGGAATCTCTAGTAGTGCGGCGTTCTGTTCACGGGCCGATTCTCACAGAAAAACAGGGCAAAGCGATCGCCCTGCGCGTTGTCGGACTCGATAAACCAGCAGCCCTTGAGCAGTGGTGGGATATGGCACGCTCAAAGAATTTTTCTGAATTTGAAACCGCTTTAAAGCGCTTGGAAATTCCCATGTTTACCGTCATGTATGCCGATCGTGAAGGGCATATCATGCACTTGTTTAACGGTCAAGTCCCCATACGCAAAAACGGAGATTTTAAATACTGGTCAGGCACGATCGCAGGCAATACATCAGAAACTTTGTGGAGCAAAAATCATCCCTATGCGGATTTGCCGCGCGTTGTCGATCCGCCCAGCGGTTGGTTGCAAAATACCAACGATCCTCCTTGGACGACGACGTTTCCCAGCGCGATCGCACCCGATAATTATCCCGCCTACATGGCACCGCGCGGTCCGATGGATTTGCGATCGCAGCGATCGGCAAAAATGCTCTTAGAAGATGAAAAAATCTCTTTCGATGAATTGATGCAATACAAACATTCCACTCAGGTAGAACTCGCCGATCGCCTCCTCGATGATTTAATTCCCGCCGCACGCCAAGGCAGTGAAAAAGCGCGCCGCGCTGCGGAAGTTCTCGCCACTTGGGATCGCAAAGTCGATGCTGACAGTCGCGGTGCGGTGCTGTTTGCCTTTTGGAAACAAGCGATGGATGCCGATCGGTTATTCGCTAAACCTTGGAGCGAAGATGCGCCGCTAACGACGCCAGACGGGTTGGCAAATCCTGCGGAGGCGGTGCGGGTGCTGGAAGCGACAGCAACCAAAGTTGAGGTAACTTATGGCGCGTTAGATGTCGCATGGGGGGAAGTCTTCCGATTGCCTGGGGAGGCGAATCTGCCTGCAAATGGAGGTGACGGTGATTTGGGTGTATTTCGCTCAGTCTGGTTCGCTCCTGGCAAAGACGATCGCTTTCAAGCGGTTGCGGGCGATTCTTTTGTCGCTGCGATTGAGTTCTCGAATCCGGTGAAAGCGATGGCGCTAAACAGTTACGGCAACGCCAGTCAACCTGGTTCGCCCCACGCAGGCGATCAGTTGCAGCTCTTTGCTCGCAAGGAATTGCGCCCTGTATGGCGATCGCGATCGGAAATTGAAGCTCACCTGAGTTCGCGCCAGAAACTATAGCAGAAGGAAGTTCGGCAACGGATTCTGTAACGGATGTAACGGATGTCAGGAAGAAGTTATATCAAATCCGTTAGCATCGGAATTATTCATCTCTTTTTCCTCTTCCTCTGCTTTCTCTGCGGTTAAATCATTCCGATGCAACCGGAATTGATATCACATCGGGCTTGGGATTGCTATAGAATATGGTAGTGTTGCAATATCAGGGTTTTGATAAAAGTGGGTCAACCATTTTACCCCCCAATTATCCTTACTATGCAGGACTACCTAGAATATTTTATTATCATCCTAAATAAGGGAGGGGAGAGCCACGTGAACGAGTATCTTCTTCAGAGACTAAGAGCTGACGCAGCTCACTTATTGTCCTTAGCGGAAAATGAGGGAAAGTTAAAGCACCCAGGGGTTAAAGGGCGCTTCCGAGAGTTGCTAATTGATAATATATTGTCTCCTTGGCTTCCACCAGATGTACATTGTGGAACAGGAATGATAGTTGCAAGCAATAATGAGCGAAAAGAAGCTACCCAAGATGATGTGGTTCTTTATGCAAAGAGCCTCTGTCCACCTGTTCTTGTCTCAAAGTATGCACCAGAAGGTGTCTTTCTTTACAATAGTGTTTTAGCCCGGATCGAGGTTAAATCCTGCCTTAACAACACTGAATTAACTAAATTTGTTGTAGCGGCAAAAGAAATAGCCACCCTAAAACTCGATGTTAGAGACGGTTGTACGAATCAATTTACTGCAGCTTTAAATTTTTTATTTGCCTATAAATCCGATTTGAAATCTGGTCAAGATTCAGAACTTAAAAGACTCATTTCTGTTATGAAGAGTGAACTCATTAATATTGATCCGTTATCCGGCATAGTCTCTATGCTATGTGTTCCAGGTCGAGGATTTTATAAAATAGGAGTAGAAAATGGAAACAGAGTATGGCAAAAACACTTATCTAATGATCCTCTTGATCATATAGCTTGGTTTGTTGCGTGTCTATCAAATTCATGTTTTCAATATCTTATAGAAAGACAGGGGCGTGATTATAAAAATAGTCTTGAAGGTGGTGTTGGCTTATACCTCGATCACCCTTTCAAGGCTATCAGCATTTAATATCAAATCCTGTGGTATCGGAATGATTAGTGTTATTGGGTAATCGGTAATTGGTAATGAGTAATTGCCATCACCACCGTGAGTAATTCCGATGCAACCAGAAATGATATAATATCAATTCCGGTTGCACCGGAATGACTGTTGACTGTTGACTGTTGACGGGCGGGTCGAAAAACTGAATGGTTGAGTGTTAACTGTTGACTCGATTTTATTATTCCGATGAAACCGGAAACGATATTAAAAGACCTCTCTCCGTTTCCCCTTTACCAGAAAGAATTGGTTTAAAGCCGGAACCCTGAGCGGGAGAAATTAAAAGAAGACTGTTCATTACTCCAATCCTCTTCCTTCCAGATAGAGGTCGCTATCAACTGTCAACTGTCAACTGAAGCATCGCGCAGCAGTCGGCAAGCATACCCACCGACTGCAACGAGCAATAAGCCCAGCGCGGAGATAGCGTATAACAAAGCCATGCCAGCACCGGCACCTGTCCCCAGAATTCCGCCAAAAATAGCAGCTAAAAAACCTCCCGGTTGCATGGCGGGTTCAAAGACGCGATCGGCAAGTGGCCCTGCGATCAATAAACCGATCGCTGACGCCAATTGCACGATAACTGCTCTGGTAGCAAAAACACGCCCCTGTACCTCTGGTGCGACTTTCGCCAGCCAAATCGCCTCGTTGGAACTGCCGAGGATGGGGAAATTGAAAGACGAACAAAATTGAGCGGGAACCCAGATGGAAAGCGCCTGGCCGAAACCAAAGACTATTTTACTCAAGCCCGCACCTGCCATGCCGAGCAGGAAGCCCCGGATTCGGCGTCTGGGACCGCCCCAAATACTGATGATCGATGCTCCTAAAACGCCACCTGCGCCGGCGGCTGAAAGGATAGTACCTAGGATTCTGGCATTGTTGCCGGTGCGTGCCAGAATCATCGGTGAGTAGAGGGCCGCGCCGATGTCGTGGGCGAACCAGAATAGCGAAACTGACACCAGCAAGGCAAGCAGGCTGGGACGCTCGACGATGTAGCGGAATCCGAAGCTGAGTTCTTGCAATAGGTGGGGGCGAGTCGGCTGGGGATTGGAGGCGATCGCGGGCTGGGGTATTTTGACACATACTAGCGTGGCGATCGCTATTGTAAAAGTTGCCAGGTCGATCGTAAAAATCCCGCTCAACCCGATCGCAGAATAGAGAATCCCCGCCAGCGTCGGAGCAATAATACTCGCACCGTAACTTGCCAAAAAACTTAAACTGCTAGCGCGGCTGTAATGCTTTTCTGGCATCATTGTGGCGATGGCTGCTGAGTAAGCTAACTGCTGAATTTGGTCAAAAATTCCGTTAACCGCACCTGCTACATATATATGCCATATTTGCAGGTTTTGGCTGATATAAAGTAATAGGATAGTGAGCGTTAACAAAGCTGAAACCGCATCACCGATCGCCATCAAAAATTTTCGATTACAGCGATCGACGATAATGCCAGCAACCGGAGCGAGCAAGATGCGCGGCAATTGAATAAAAAACATCAACAAAGCCAAAGCCGTCACTTGACTGGTGGACTCCCAAATCCAAATAGTCAGCGCAAAGGCGGACATAGCGCTGCCAATCATCGAAGCAGCTTGTCCGAGCCAGAGTTGAATAAATTTTTGCATTAAATAAGCGATTGATAGGATTTAAAATTCAGAGGATAGGGGTTTTTAGGCAGGAGAATGACACCCACATAAAACCGCACGCCCCTCTCATTAAAACCAAGGCCATTGCTGGCTAAGGGGAGATAATTCTTCATATTGCTGTCTCGCCTCCTTACTGTAAAATTTCGCCAAATGCCGCTGCCGCCACATCAGTACACCCGTCATAAACAGTATAATCGCTGCTAATCCTGCGATCGCGTGTGCCAGCCGCAAGTAAATCCCGCCATAGCTGCCAATATGTAGCGGATAAAGCGAGTTGAGAATTCGATTTGCTACAGAAGCTGACTTTACACTGTCAGCCTGCAATATTTCGCCACTGTATTGGTCTAGATAAATGGTGCTAACCCCGTTTGGGTGCGACTCATTGGGAAATTTTTTCCGTACTTTTAAAATTGCTTCAGGCGTCAAAGGCAGAGAAATAAAAGTGGTTTTAGCTTCTGGCCAAACGGTATTAACTTGGTGTAATATTTCGTCAAGGTTTTGCCTCGATCTGCTAGAGTGAGGATGAGAAGTCAATGCTGGCTGTGGCTTTTCATTCGTTAGCCAATACAAAGTCGATTCAACCGGCGCGTAAAAAATTATCGCTGTCCCTGTAGCGGAGATGAGTATGAGAAAAGCGACCGATACAATGCCAGAAACGTTATGTAAATCAAATACAGTCCGCTGCCAGTGAGCTTTCCAATTAATAGAAAAGCCGCGAGCCAAATTGCGCCAACCAGTCCACAATACCAAGCCAGTAAAAGTTAGCCCTAGCATTACTAGACCGCAAATACCTACAAAAAGATGACCGAATTCTCCTCCCGCTAATTCCGCGTGTAACGTAAAAATAAAACCTGTAAAACTTTCTTTCCAAAGGCGCGCACCCTTAATCTCTCCGCTGTAAGGATTGACATAAACGCTAACTATTTCCTCACTCTTTGAAAGCATCGAAAGTTGGCAAACTTCCTTGGCTGATCGCGGCAGCAAGATACTAAGAGCTTGATTTTGCGGATAAGCTTTTTCGACAATTTGCAGGACATTTTCTAGCGGTATTCGTTCGGCTTGAGGAATGACTTGCAGGAGTTGGGGATTGAAGAACCGCTCGATTTCGGGACCAAAAACCAGCAAGCTGCCCGTTAAAGCAATTACTGCTAGAAATATTCCTACCACCAACCCCAAATACAAGTGCAGTTTGAATGCGAGTTTGCGGAACTTCATCTCGAATTTTTTTTCAAAGCCGTTAACTGTTCTCATTAAGGTAAAACCGATAGTCCGACAGGGAATGAATTCCCTGTCTCAAAGCTAAAGTCCTCGCTATGAGGACTGAGAAAAACACTTTTCAACTCATTAGTTCTCTTGAGAGGACTTTAGCTATTAGACAGGGGTTTCAACCCCTGGCGGACTGGCGGACTAGCGGGTGGCCGCGAGGACTGGCAGACTAACAGCTTAAATTGACACCAATGGGTTCTTGGAGTGTCCCTACGAGGATATTGAATCTACCTCATAAACCTGCAATCTGCTGTAATTACCAGTTAAGGCGGTAATTAACACTGAGAGTCAAACCTCTGCCTGCATAATTAGCGCTGTCCGATCCAAATCCAGCTAAGTATTGGGAGATCACGGGAAAATATTGATTATTCAATAAATTCTCGACTTTGACTTGTAGCAGCCCAGAGCCAATTTTAACCGCGCTGACGTAATCCACAGTGAGATAGCTGCTAATCGGGCCGCCATCCGAGCCGTCTTTGAAGGCCTGATCGCGATTTCCAGAATATAAGAACTGTAACCGATTGTTCCATCCCGGCAAAGTTTCGTTTTGAACATAAGCTGTTAGCTTGAGCGGTGGAATTCGGCTGCTATCGAGGGCGATGTAACGGTTGTCCTCCTCATATTCGCCTTGAATATAAGTAGCAGTCCCCCCGATCGACCATGTTCGTCCAGGTTGCCAATCCACAGTCCCTTCTAAGCCGTAAATGCGTTCTGGGGCGCGGATGAGTTCCAGGCGGCCTGTGTTGCCAACTGGTTGAAAACTGACTCCTAGATCGGAGGTATTGTAAAAAGCGGCAAGCGACATTTGCACGGATTGCCACCCTCCTCGAATGCCAATTTCGTAGTTGTTGACTTTTTGCGGTTGAGTTACTTCTAACGAAGATTCAATTCCGACAAAATTGTCGGGGGGTTGGCGGAGGATGCGGGCGAAATCAGGGACTGAGAAACCTTGAGAAAAGTTGCCAAATATGTTGAAGGTGTCAGTAATTTTATAGACAGCCCCTGTATTAAATAGGGTGGCGTTAAAATTGCGATCGCCTCCTTCGATCTGGCGATCGTTAAAAGTGGTATAATCATTGACGTTTAACCCGACCCGTTCGTGACGTATCCCGCCACTTAGAATGACGATATCGTCAATATTCCATTCCAATTGACCGAAAAAGCCAAGGCTGTCATAAGTGTAAGGAGGAACGAAAGGACGCTCGGAGATTTTCCGGTAAACCCGGCCACCACTTGCGTCAAATCTCTCCGGATCGTACAAGTCGAAACGCTGTTTGCTATCTTCAGTAATATAGTCAGAACCCCAAGTTAATCGAAGATTTTCGGCACGGGATAAAGGAGTGGTAATCGCCAGTCTACCTCCTATCTGTTCGCTCTCCGCTCGCGAACGAGTAACACCGACAAACGGCCCAAAGAAATCGGACGTGCGGTAATCTGAAGGAACACCTACATTGGAATTTGTTCGATAGTAGATTTGGCTTTGAAGGCTGCTGCCAAAAAGGTTTTGGTTGGTGTAACTTAGGTTGAGCTGTGTACTTTTATTCCCCGGTGTTTCCCCGTCAATATCCAACTCCCCGGTTCGGATGGCGCGGGCTTTTTGCCGTCCTTCCTGGTCGTCAACACTAAAGTCTGGAATCACATTGGGATCTTGGGTTTCCCGATAGTGATTGACAGTTAGTTGCAGCCGCTGTTCGGTATCCAAATCTACCCCGACTTTGCCCATCACGTTGAAGAGGGTGCTGCTGTCTCCGCCGAGTTCAAAAAAGGGAATGCGATCGCCTTTGGCATCGTAAAAAGCTCCACTTCTAGAGAGCGAGACAGTTCCCGTCAGATCGAAATTGCCCGTTCGGCCAGAAATCGTCTGCTGAGCGTTAAAGCCTAGAGCATCTCTTGTGTTTGTTAAGGCGCTACTGACGCCCACTTCAGTAACAGCAGTTAGCCTTTCCTCAGTTGGCCGACGAGTAATGATATTAATCACGCCACCTGTAGCCTGAGCGCCGTAGATTGCGGTAGACCCCCGCACTACTTCAATGCGTTCGATCGCGCTGGGATCGATGTTTCTAAATTCTCTACCAAAAGATTGAATATTGGTCGTTTGCGGCACGCCGTCAATCAGAACGGAAACGTCGCGACCCCGCAAAGTTTGTCCATAAGTGGCAGTAGTTTGAGTCGGGGGCGCGAAACCGGGAACCTGATTTGCCAGAGCTTCCCCGACATTTCTCGATTGCCCTACCTGCTGCTGAATTTCTTGTGAGTCTACCACCGTTATAGAGCGTGGCACGTTCGTCACTCTTTCTGCGGTTCGTGTTGCAGTGACAACGATTTCAATCGGGTCTCTCCCCGCCTGTGGTGTCCCAGGTGGCTGCGCTGTAGGCGGCAAGGCTTCTCCGGGTGTCCCAGGTGGCTGCGCTGTCGGCGGCAACGGTTCTCCGGGTGTCCCAGGTGGCTGGGCTGTCGGCGGCAAGGGTTCTCCGGGCGTCCCTGGTGGCTGCGCTGTCGGCGGCAAGGGTTCTCCGGGTGTCCCTGGTGGCTGGGCTGTAGGTGGCAAAGGTTCTGCGGGTATCTCTACCTGCTGCCCTGTCGGTGGCAAGGGTTCTGCGGGTGTCCCCGGCCGCTGTGTTGTAGGAGCAGGTGCAGGCGGGCGAGCAGTCATCTCCGAGGTGGGTTTTAAGCTGAGAATCAGACCCGCAGCATTAGGAATCACCCGTGCCACTGGTTGACCCCTCTCGCCAATGACTTTGATTCGGATGCTGTTGTTATCTAAACGAGTAACGGTGACAGAAGCAATTCCCGCAGCAGGCTTGTCTTGACGAAACTCATTTCCCCCCGGTAGTCGCAGTTGAGCGGTGATGACATCAACTTGTAAAGTTTCGCCAAAGCTGGTGCTGAAGACTTGCAGGGGTCTTCCATCTTCAGTGTCTAGGATGACTTCGATTCCTTCTGACGTGGGGTTGAGGCGAACGCCCGTCACCTGCGCGATGTTGGAAGCGCACGCCGACTGAGCTACTACCGCCGACACGACTCCTGCCAGCCCAAGGCTACTTAATAATTTCTGCGATCTGTTCATTAGTCTTGAATCAACAATTGATAGAACTTCGGATATGTGGTTTGCGTTGTTTGCACAACATGATTTGTGGCAGCGTTGCTGCTCTTGTGGGCAGGAGTGAAACTGACCTGCGGAAGATCCGGCCCAGTTGTCGGGCGCAGTTCGATCCGATTCTCCCGTCGGTATCCGCCTTTGTCTGGCAGGAAGCGCGTGAGGGCGAAAGCCTCAGTCCGGTGGCGCTCTGGACGATCGCCCACGGTGGGCACTTTCCTCGGTTAAAGGAAGTAGTCGCTGGGGTCTTAATGAGAAAGTGACTTAATTAGATAACAGAGCACTTGCATCTGTCAAGAGTTAACTAATGAAAACTAATTTCATTTCAATATAGGGGGTGTGACCCCTCTCGCTAGTTGTCTGCCACTTGTTTATTATCTTTGGTGTCAGGGCTAGACAAACGATCGCCTAAAATGCTATGGCAAGAGTTAGAAAAGATTGTCATATAGGAAACGATAGGACTAAACCAATTTGCTAAAGATCTCTTGACAATTAATGTCATCTAGCCTAGGATACTTAAAGTCGATAGCCGTAAAGCCCCTGAAGCTGATATCGAAGCTGGCTCGGACTGAAATCGCCCCGGAGCCATTGCCGAACAGCGCGATCGACAACAAAACGTGAAAACAAGCGCTAATACCCGAATTGAAGACTCAAACGCGCTGATGGGAGACTCGTAACGCCCGACAACTGTTCACAGAAAGTCTATGTGGAAAGAATTGGGCGGAACTGGTTGGCGTACTGCAAACAAGACTTATAGGTAAAAAGAATCGATGAGTGACGCAAGCATTAAGGGAAACCAACTCACCGAAAGTTGTACCAATTTAGTAGAACTCCTGCAAAATAGGGCATTACACCAACCAGAGCAGAAATATACATTTCTGTTAGACGGAAAAACTGAAACCGCCAGTTTGACTTATCGAGAGTTAGATGCGATCGCCCGATCGCAGGCCGTGCGGCTTCAGGCATTGGGAGTCACTGGCGAACGAGCGTTACTGCTTTTTCCGCCAGGATTGGACTATCTCGCCGCCTTTTTTGGATGTTTGTACGCCAAAGTGATCGCAGTTCCCCTCTATCCGCCGAAGCTGAAACGGAATTTAGCGAAAATTAGTGCGATCGCCAAAGACGCAGGAGCAACAGTTGCGATCGCTCCCGCGCGACACTTGGAAAATTTAGAGCAGCTATGCGAGCAAGCGCCGGAACTCAAAGCGATGCGCTGGCTGAGTGCAGAGGCGCTTTCCGATGACGGCGAAAAGTGGCAGCAGCCACCCATCCATCCCGACGAAGTGGCTTATCTTCAGTACACTTCCGGCTCAACCTCCACCCCCAAAGGCGTAATGGTGAGCCACGCCAACGTTTTGTACAACATCGAATACATTCACCGAGGCTTTGACCACGATGCCGAGAGCGTTGCCGTAACCTGGCTTCCCCCGTTTCACGACATGGGGTTAATTGACGGATTGCTCAAACCTTTGTATCTAGGAATTCCCTCTTACTTCATGCCACCAGCGGCGTTTATTCAGGACCCGATGTGCTGGTTGGAAGCGATTTCGCGCTACAAAGCTACCCACAGCGGCGGGCCAAATTTTGCTTACGACTTGTGTGCTAGCAAAATAAGCAAAACCTTGGGCGATCGCCAAAAAATACTCGACTTGAGTAGTTGGCGCGTGGCTTATAACGGCGCAGAACCCATCAACAAAGAAACCCTAGAAAGATTTACCAAAGCTTTTGAACCCTGCGGTTTTCAGGCGGATGCCTTTTGTCCTGCTTACGGAATGGCAGAAACTACACTAAAAATTGCAACAGTTCGCAGCGGAACAACACCGACTTTCTTACCTGTTGACGCTGGGGCGCTGGAAAATAATTACATTGTAGAAGTTTTGGAAGGCGATCGTAGCGCGAGAACTTTAGTCGGCTGCGGTTTCCCGGAATTTGGCACTAAAGTTGCGATCGTCAATCCCGAAACTCTGACGCAGTGCCAGCCGCAGGAAGTCGGAGAAATTTGGGTAGCTGGCGAAACAGTTGCGCGAGGCTATTGGAATCGCCCAGAAGAGACAGAAAAAACCTTTCAAGCATATCTTTCAGATAGCAGCGAAGGGCCCTTTTTGCGAACAGGAGATTTAGGCTTTTTACGCGATCGAGAACTGTTTATTACAGGGCGACTCAAAGATTTGATTATCATCCGAGGTCGCAATCTTTACCCCCAAGATATAGAAAGAACGGCAGAGCGCAGCCATCCGAGTTTGCGGCAGGGGGCGATCGCGGCATTCTCGGTGGAAGTCGCAGGCGAAGAACAGCTCGTTATCGTGCCAGAATTAGAATCTCGCAAAGCGCCGGATAATGCCGAGGAAATTATCAGCGCCATCCGATCCCGCATTGCTCAAGAATATGAAGTGCAAGTTTATGGAATAGTGCTGATTAAGCCCGGAAGCATTCCGAAAACGACCAGCGGTAAAATCCAACGTCGCGCCGCCTATGCTGACTTTCTAGCTGACAATTTGGAAGTTGTCGCCAGTAGCGTTTTAGAGTTAGCTGATTCGGTGGAAATCGAGAACCGCCTCACGCGAGAAAATCTGCTGACAGCGGAGTTAGAAGAACGGCAGGCACAGTTAGAAAGCTATTTGCGACAGCAGGTAGCGAGGGTGCTGAAAGTCAGCCTTTCTCAAATCCAATCGGCAGAGGCTTTTAGTAATTTTGGTTTCGATTCATTGGCGGCATTTGAGTTTAAAAATCAGATCGAAACAGATCTGAAAATAGCTTTATCAGTAGAAGACTTTTTCCAGGAATTAAGCTTTACTCAACTGGCTGCCAAAATTTTAGGAAAATTGGCAGAAGCGCCGACAATGGCGTCTATTCACACCGTTTCTCGCTTACAAAACATCCCCCTATCTTTTGCCCAAGAGCGCTTGTGGTTCTTCGACCAATTGGAACCGGGAAACCCCTTTTACAACCTCTGCGGTGCGGTTCGGATGACGGGGCAGCTCAATGCAGAAGCACTCAGGCAAAGTATTGAAAAAATTATCGAGCGGCACGAGATTTTAAGAACTGCGTTTGCTGGTAGGGAAAAAGAACAGATACAAGTTATTTTTGATGCGAAAAATTTCCCATTGCCGCTGATAGATTTGAGCCATTGCTCCCCTGGGGAACGCGAGAAAAAAGCGCAAGAACTGTCTGCGGAAGAAGCCGAGTTGCCCTTTGATTTAACTCAACCAAATCTGCTCCGTGCCAAACTTCTGCGCCTATCAGAAACAGAACATACTCTGCTTTTGTCCGCCCACCATATCATTTTTGATGGGTGGTCTTTGGGCGTATTTTTACGGGAGCTAGCGGCATTTTATGAAGGGTTTACTAATAAAAATTTAGCCTCGCTTCCACCGCTGCCCATTCAGTATGCAGACTTTGCAGCTTGGCAGCGCCAACAAATGCAGGGAGAAATATTAGAAACTCAACTTACTTACTGGAAGCAGCAGTTAAGTGGCAGCGCAGCGGTGCTAAATTTACCAACAGACTTTTCTCGTCCCGCTGTTCAAAGTTACAAGGGAGGTCGGCAATTATTTGAATTGCCAGAACACTTAACCGAGGCAATTAGGCAATTGAGCCGCCGCGAAAAAAGCACTGTATTTATGACATTGCTGGCAGCATTCAATACGCTGCTTTACCGCTACACGGGGCAAGAAGATATCCTCGTCGGTTCACCAATTGCCAGCCGCAACAGCAGCGAAACCGAATCATTAATTGGATTTTTTGTCAATACTTTAGTCCTGCGATCTGACTTAACCGGAAATCCCTCTTTTCGAGAGTTGCTGGCTCGCATTCGGGAGGTAACTTTAGGCGCTTATGCACACCAAGAATTGCCATTTGAAAAACTCGTAGAAGAATTGCAGCCGAATCGAGATTTAAGTCACTCGCCTTTATTTCAGGTGATGTTTGCCATTCAAAATGCCTCTGAATTCGCCTTAGAATTGCCAGGTTTAAGCCTGAACTGCCAACAGATTCACAGCGGGACAGCAAATTTCGATTTAACCCTGGAATTAGAAGCCACAGCAACAGGTATTAGAGGGTGGTTTGAATACAGCGCAGACTTATTTGAATCGGCTACGATCGCGCGAATGGCAGGACACTTTCAGAACTTATTAGAAGGCATCGTTGCGAATCCCTCCGCGCGTTTATCAGATTTACCGCTGCTTGCAGAAACAGAGCGCCAGCAACTTCTATTTGAGTGGAATAATACTCGCATAAATTCTTTTCAAAATGCGTGCATTCACCGCTTATTTGAAGCGCAGGCTGCGAAAACCCCTGAGGCTGTTGCGGTGCAATTTGAATGCCGAAGTTTGACCTACCGAGAACTGAACGATCGCGCGAATCAACTTGCCCATTACTTGCACTCTTTCGGCGTAAAACCAGATGCGATCGTCGGCGTTTACATTGAGCGATCGCTCGATGCGATCGTCGGAATTTTAGGCATATTAAAAGCAGGCGGCGCTTATTTGCCCCTCGACCCCATATATGCTAAAGAACGCCTCGCATTCATGTTAGAAGATGCCGGAGTCAGGGTATTGCTGACGCAAGCAGAATTAAAAGCAGAAACGCCAGCCCAAAATAATATTTCTGTGATTTGCTTGGATGCAGAATGGCAGAATATTGCTCAACAAAATAAGTCAAATCCTGATAGCGCCGTTTTGCCAGAAAACCTCGCTTATATCATCTATACATCCGGGTCTACCGGCAAGCCAAAAGGAGTGATGGTGCAGCATCAATCTTTGGCAAATTATACACAGGCGGCAAGTGTTGAATATGGCATTAAAGCAGGCGATCGCGTTCTTCAATTTGCTTCCCTCAGCTTCGACGCCAGCGCCGAAGAAATCTATCCCTGTTTAACGCAAGGTGCCACCTTGGTACTGCGCGGAAACTCCATGTTAGACAGCATTACTTCCTTCCTGCAAAAATGCCGGGAATGGCAAATCACCGTCTTAGATTTGCCCACAGCTTACTGGCGCGAATTAACTGCCAGACTCAGCGCCGAAAAAGCAGAATTTCCCCCCTCAGTGCGCTTGACAATTATTGGCGGAGAAACCGCACTTTCAGCATCCCTGAACCAGTGGCAAAAGTGCGTATCAGAAAAAGTGCGGCTCGTCAATACTTACGGCCCCACAGAAACAACAATTGTCGCCACGTGGTGCGACACTCTCCCCACTTCCTCCTCTTCTCTCCCCTCTGCGCCCTCTGCGCCCTCTGCGGTTAAAAACTCCCCAAAAACCTTGCCGATTGGTCGTCCAATTCCAAATGCCCGCACCTATGTACTCGATGCTAATTTGCAACCCGTTCCGATCGGAGTTCCCGGCGAACTTTATATCGGAGGTGCGGGAGTTGCCAGAGGATATATCAACCGTTCGGATCTGAATCGAGAAAAATTTATTCCCGATATTTTTAGCGGCGTCCAAGGCGATCGCCTTTACAAAACAGGCGATTTAGTCCGCTATCTCCCCGACGGCAATTTAGAATTTCTCGATCGCACCGATCGCCAAGTGAAAATTCGCGGTTTCCGCATAGAGTTAGGAGAAATCGAATCCGCACTCAGCCAACATCCAGACGTGCAAGAAGCAGTCATTCTCGCGCGTGAGGAAGATTCAGGCGGAAAGCGCTTAATCGCCTACCTCGTTTTAAAATCAGCAGTCAGCATTGGGAACTCGGCACTGATTAAAAATCTGCGCTCTTTTCTCCGGGAACAACTGCCCGATTATATGGTGCCTGCCAGTTTCATGTTTTTAGAAGCGATGCCATTAACCCCAAACGGCAAGGTAGATTTCAAAGCTTTTCCGGCGCCGGAAACCAACAGTTCAGAGGCAGATTATATCGCTCCTGAGACTTTAGAAGAACAAGTATTAGCTGATATTTGGGCTGAGGTTCTGGGTTTAAAACAGGTCGGAATGAATGACAATTTCTTTGAGTTGGGAGGTCACTCTTTGCTGGCAACTCAACTGATTGCCAAGGTGCGCGATCGCTTTCAAGTCGAGCTATCGCTGCGCTGTCTGTTTCAATCCCCCACAGTCGCTAGTCTAGCAGCGACGATCGCGGAAACTAAAAGCGACCCCGATCAAGAACCTATTAAATTACTGCCGACAATCGCCCCCGATCCTCAAAATCGCTACAAACCATTTCCCCTCAATGAAATGCAGCAGGCGTACTGGATCGGGAGAAATAGCTTCTTTGAAATGGGGAATGTTGCCATTCACGGCTATGTAGAAATTGAGAGCGACGAGTTAGATTTAGAGCGGTTTAGCCTCGCGTGGCAGCGAGTTGTAGAGCGTCACGATATGCTGCGGGCGATCGTACTTCCCAACGGACAGCAGCAAATTCTGGAAAACGTACCCGCTTATAAAATTGAGGTTTTGGATTTGCGATCGCTCGGTCCAGAGGTTGTCGGCGAACAACTCGAAGCAATCCGCGATCGCCTTTCTCACCAAGTGCTGCCGCTCGATCGCTGGCCGCTGTTCGAGATTTGCGCTTCGCAAAGGGGCGATCGCCGCATCCGCCTCCACATCAGCATTGACGCCTTGTGCATAGACGGCTGGAGTTTTCAAATCTTGTTTGGCGATTTGGTAAAGTTTTACCGCAATCCCCATACTGCGATCTCGCCCTTGCAACTGTCTTTCCGCGACTGCGTGTTAGCTGCGATCGCCTTAGAAAACTCCCCATTTTACCAGCAATCCTTAGATTACTGGCTCCCTCGCCTCAAAACCCTGCCACCAGCGCCGGAATTGCCCCTCGCCAAGCACCCGAATTCCTTAACGCAGCCGCGATTTAAACGCTGGAGCGATCGCTTAGACTTGCAAACCTGGCAGCGCCTCAAAACGCGCACAGCTCGGGCCAGCCTCACTCCTACGGGTTTATTGCTCGCCGCCTATGCCGAGGTTCTCGGACTGTGGAGCAAAACGCCTCGGTTTACCCTCAACGTGCCGCGCTTTAATCGCCTTCCCCTGCACCCTCAAGTTGAGGAGATTATTGGAGAATTTGCCTCGTTTACTTTGCTAGAAGTAGATAACTCGAAGCGAGAGAGTTTTGAAGTACGGGCTAAGCGATTGCAAGAACAGCTTTGGCAAGATTTAGAACACCAGTACGTCAGCGGCGTGCGGGTTTTGCGAGAACTCGCTCAAGCGCAAGGTACAACCGCAGCGCTGATGCCAGTCGTGTTTACGATCGATCCGCAAAACGCGCCTGGGGAAGATTCCTCTATCTTCTCTCTCATTCAAGAATTGGGAGAACTGGTTCACATCATCGGTCAAACTCCGCAAGTTTGGATAGACGCGCAATTTACCGAAACCGCCCAGGGGCTGTCTTTTAGCTGGGATGCGGTGGAAGAACTCTTCCCCCAAGGGATGATTGACGATATGTTTGACGCCTACTGCAGCCTGTTGCAGCGCCTCGCAAGCTCGGAGTCAGCTTGGCAGGGAACGGCGCAGTTGCAGCAGCAAGCCCTCGCTAACGGCATCGATGCACCGATTCCCGATGCACTGCTGCACGAACTATTTGCTCAGCAAGTAGCCTTGCGATCGCAGCAATCCGCCGTGATTGCTTCAACGCGCACCCTTACTTATGAGGAACTATATCTGCGATCGAATCAAGTCGCTCACCGATTGCGGAAGCTGGGAACTCGCCCTAACCAGTTGGTTGCCGTCGTCATGGAAAAAGGATGGGAGCAAATCGTCGCTGTGCTGGGCATTCTCGCATCCGGGGCAGCTTATTTGCCCGTAGATGTGGCGCTGCCAAAAGAACGGCTGTGGTATTTGCTGGAAAATGGCGAAGTTGAGATTGTTTTGACGCAATCTCAGTTAAATCAGCGATTGGAATGGCCGGAAAATGTGCGGCGAATTTGTCTCGATACCGACGAATTGGTGGCCGAAAGCAACGAAGCTTTGGAATCGGTGCAGGAAGCGGAAGATTTAGCTTATGTGATTTATACTTCCGGCTCAACTGGCTTGCCGAAAGGCGTGGCGATCGCGCACCGAGGTGCAGTCAATGCGATCGCTCAGACCAATCAAGTGTTTAATGTGGCCGAGTGCGATCGCGCGATCGCACTCACCGCACTGCACCACGATATGTCGGTTTACGATATCTTCGGCATCCTAGCAGCCGGGGGAGCGATCGTCATTCCCGATGCCGCACAACGGCTAGACCCCGCTCACTGGAATCAATTGATGGTAAAAGAGCGCGTCACCATTTGGAACTCGGTTCCCCCGATGATGGAAATGCTGCTCGATTACGCTGCCGGACGTTCTGAGGTGTTGCCAGAGTGCTTGCGCTGGGCGTTTCTCGGCGGAGATTGGATTCCAGTAACGCTGCCTGAGAGGTTAAGGGCGATCGCCCGTGAATGCCGCGTTGTCAGTGTCGGCGGGCCAACTGAAACCACTCTCTGGAACATCTGGTATCCGGTAGAAACTGTTGACCCTTCTTGGAAAAGCATTCCCTACGGATCGCCGATCGCTAATACACGCTATTACATTTTGAATCAAAGGCTAGAAGACTGTCCCGTCTGGGTTGCCGGCGAGATGTGCTGTGCCGGAGTTGGACTGACAAAAGGATACTGGCGGAATGAAGAAAAAACTCGCGCCAGTTGCCTCACGCACCCCGTCACGGGCGAACGCTTGTACCGAACGGGAGATTTAGGGCGCTTCCTCCCTGACGGCAACATCGAATTTTTAGGGCGAGAAGACTTCCGCATCAAAATTCGGGGATACCGCATCGAGGCGGGAGAAATTGAAGCTGCTTTGAACCAGCACCCGGCAGTGCGATCGTGTGTAGTAACGGCATTCGGGGAAGATCGCAGTCAGAAACGGTTAGTAGCGTATGTGGTTCCCCAACAAAATGCAGCGCCAGAAACTTGCGAATTGCGGCAATTTCTCAGCCAAAAGCTGCCCGAATATATGCTGCCCTCTGCATTTGTCATGCTGGAGGCGCTGCCGCTATCTGCCAATGGAAAAGTAGACCGCAAAGCACTTCCCGCACCGGATGCCGCCTTCCTTCCGAAAACCTTTGTCGCGCCTAACACCCCGGTTGAAAAAGTTCTCACAGGCATCTGGGCTGAAATACTCGGATTGGAAAAAATCGGCATTCACGACAACTTTTTTATCGATTTAGGAGGGCACTCCCTACTAGCAACGCAAATCATCTCAGCCGTGCGCGACACCTTCGGGGTAGATGTCCCCCTGCGCTCCTTCTTCGAGTCGCCTACCGCATCCGAGCAAGCCGCTGCCCTGGTGGAAAATCCCGCGCAGCGAGAGAACGTTGAAAATACCGCTCAATTGCTGCTGAGTCTTGCGGAACTTTCCGATGAAGAAGTAGAGCGAATGCTCGCCGAGAAAACTTCTCTCCGCGATCGGGAATTGACGGTCTCCGCTTTTTCTAGTTATTAATCCCAGCAATTCAGTCAAAACAAACAAAAGTCCAATGAGCTATTTGAAACTATCTGCAAAAAAACGCGCATTGCTGGAAGTGATGCTACGAGAAAAGGGGGTAGAATCCTCAAGCGATCGCAGAATTCCTAGAAGGAAAGAAGGCGACTCGATCCCCTTGTCTTTCGCCCAGCAACGGCTGTGGTTTTTCGACCAGTTCGAGGCTGGAAAATCTTTCTACAATCTCCCAGGCGCTATCCGGCTCAAAGGCAAATTAAATGTGACCGTGTTGAAGCAAACTTTCAACGAAATCGTCAACCGGCACGAAGCTTTGCGCTCGACTTTTACTGAGGTTCAGGGACAGCCCATTCAAGTCATTGCTCCCCCTGTTTCTCGCCTGCCGCTGCCAGTAATAGACCTCCGAGAACTGCCCCAGAGCGATCGAGAGGCAGCCGTAAAGCAGCTATCTGCAAAGGAAGGGCAACAGCCCTTTGACTTAGAACGAGGCCCCTTGCTGCGAACATCTTTGCTACAGCTTAGCGAAGAAGAATACGTCCTGCTGCTGACGATGCACCACATCGTTTCAGATGGCTGGTCGATAGGATTGCTGGCGCGGGAACTGGCGGCAATTTACGAAGCCTTATCCGCCGGAAACCAACCGCAGCTTCCAGAGCTTCCCGTGCAGTATGCCGACTTTGCGATCTGGCAGCGCAACTGGCTCTGCGGCGAAGTGCTGCAAACTCAGCTTGCGTACTGGAAGCAACAGTTGGAGGGAGCACCTCCCTTGCTGGAACTGCCTGCCGATCGACCCCGACCTCCAATTCAGACCTCCGAAGGCGCAACCCAGTCGCTATTGCTGTCTCAGGAGCTGACAGCCGCCCTCAAAAACCTCAGCCAGCGGGAGGATGTTACCCTGTTTATGACGCTGCTGGCGGCATTTAAAGCGCTGCTTTACCGCTATACAGGGCGGACAGACTTGCTAGTCGGCTCGCCGATCGCCAACCGCAACCGCGCGGAAATTGAAGGGCTCATTGGCGTATTCGTCAATACGCTGGTGTTGCGGACTGACGTTTCCGGCGATCCTACTTTTCGAGAATTGCTTCAACGCTTGCGCGAGGTGACTTTGGGAGCCTACGCGCACCAAGACTTGCCATTTGAGAAACTGGTTGAGGAACTGCAACCCGAGCGCAGTCTGAGTTATAACCCGGTATTTCAGGTTATGTTCCAGTTGCGGAATAACCCCATGCCGCCCTTGGATCTGTCCGGATTGACTTTAAGTCTGCTCGAGGTCGAAACGAATACGACGCAGTGTGATTTGAGCTTGGATTTAGAAGAAGTGGGGGAAAGGCTGCAAGCCTCAGTGGAATACAGCACGGATTTGTTCGATCGCGCCACCATTACCCGGATGCTCGGACACTTGCAAACCTTGTTGGAAGGTATCGCCGCTAATCCAGAGCAGCGCCTCTGGAGCTTGCCCCTGCTGACAGCAGCCGAAAAGCAGCAACTGCTGCAGTGGAATAATACTTTTGCCCAGTATCCCCAGGATAAGTGCATCCATCAGTTATTTGAGGAGGCTGTCTCGCTATCGCCCGACGCTGTGGCAGTGGTTTTTGAAGGAGAAGAACTCAGCTATAGGGAACTGAACGCGAGAGCAAACCAGTTGGCGCGCCACCTGCGGTCGCTAGGAGTGAAGCCAGAAGTGCTGGTGGGGATTTGCGTCGATCGATCGCCCTTGATGGTAATCGCCTTGTTGGGCATCCTCAAAGCGGGCGGTGCTTACGTCCCGCTCGATCCAAACTATCCTAAAGAGCGCTTGGCTTTCATGCTAGAAGACTCTTCAGTGCAGGTGCTGCTGGCGCAAGAAAAGCTGCTCGAAAAACTTCCCCCACACTCGGCGCGTGTTGTCTGCTTGGACTCGGGCTGGGAAGAAATTGCTTTTTACAGCTCAGAAAACCCTCGCAGCGGCGTAAAGCCAGAAAACCTGGCCTACGTTATCTACACGTCAGGGTCTACAGGCAAACCCAAAGGCGTTTTAATCGAACACCGATCGCTAGTCAATTACACGACGGCTGCGATCGCTGAATATGGAATAGAAAAGCGCGATCGCGTTTTGCAGTTTGCCTCTATTAGTTTCGATGCCAGTGCCGAAGAAATCTACCCTTGCCTGACTTCGGGCGCAACACTCGTATTGCGTACTGATTCCATGCTGGATTCAGCGGGTGTATTTTGGGAAAAGTGCAGGACTTGGAACTTAACTGTTCTGAGTTTGCCGACAGCCTACTGGCACGAACTGACAGCCTTATTGAGCCAAGAAACCTTGGTACTTGCCCCGTCATTACGCTTGACAATCATTGGCGGAGAAAAAGCGCTTCCCGAACGATTGAAAACTTGGATTGAGCGTGTAGGGCAACAAGTACGTCTGGTGAATACTTACGGCCCTACAGAAGCCACTGTGGTGGGAACGATATGCGAATTATCGGCAGCCGACGCCACATTGAGGGAGTTGCCGATCGGGCGTCCTATTGGCAATGTCCAAACCTACATCCTAGATTGTCACGGGCAGCCTGTACCCACTGGCATTCCGGGCGAGTTGCATATCGGCGGCGCTGGTTTGGCACGGGGATACCTCAACCGTCCCGAGCTGACGGCAGAAAAATTTATCCCCAGCCCCTTTAGCAATGAACCTGGTTCGCGCCTCTACAAAACTGGAGACTTAACTCGTTATCGACCAGATGGCAACATCGAATATGTCGGTCGCATTGACAATCAGGTAAAAATTCGCGGGTTCCGCATCGAGCTCGCAGAGATTGAGGCGGCACTCTCCCAGCATCCGGCAGTGCGGGAAAGTGCGGTTTTGGTGTGGTCCGAGGCGAACGCTCGCAAGCGTCTCGTTGCTTACGTCGTCCCCGAGACCCGAGAGCAAAATTCTTCACTGCCTTCTAGCGAGCTGCGCCAGTTCCTGCAAGAACGCTTGCCAGATTATATGGTGCCGTCTGCCTTCGTCCTGCGGTCGAAACTGCCTCTAACGCCTAACGGCAAGCTCGATCGCAAAGCACTACCTGCACCGGATCGCGATCGCCCAGAACTCGAAGAGGCATTCGCCGCGCCTCGCACGGCTAGTGAGAAAATCCTGGCAGAAATTTGGGCGCAAGTATTGGGGTTAGAACAAGTGGGAATTGACGACAATTTCTTTGAATTGGGCGGCGATTCTATCCTCAGCATTCAAGTCATTTCTAAAGCCAATCAAGCCGGGTTGCGACTCACTCCAAAACAACTGTTTCAACACCAAACCATTGCACAGTTAGCCACCGTCGCCGATACAGCTCAAACCCAACAATCGGAACAGGGATTAATCATTGGCGAAGTTCCGCTCACGCCGATTCAGCACTGGTTTTTTGAACAAAATCTCTCCGATCCGCACCACTGGAATCAGGCGGTGCTTTTAGAGTTGCGGCAACCTCTCGAACCTGCATTAATTGAGTCAGTTTTGCAAGAATTGCTCAAGCACCACGACGCGCTGCGCCTGCGTTTTGTGCGAGGAGAATCTGGCTGGCAGCAGGATCTCGCCAATCCCGACGAGGTTGCTCCGTTTACCTGCATTGATTTGTCGTCGCTACCTCCAGAGGAGCGAGAAGCCACTTTCCAAACCGCCGCCACTCAGTTGCAAGCCAGTTTGAATTTGTCAGAGGGGCCATTACTTCGCGCTGCCCTATTTGACTTGGGCAAACATCAGCCAAATCGCTTGTTATTAGCCATTCATCACTTAGCGGTTGATGGGGTTTCGTGGCGAATTTTAATTGAGGATTTCCAGACAGCTTATGGGCAGATTAGCCGCGGCGAAACAGTGGCGCTGCCGCCCAAAACAACCTCATTTAAGCAGTGGGCAGAACGCTTGCATGAGTGGGCGCGATCGCCCGAATTGCAGCGAGAGTTCGATTACTGGTTCGCCCTTTCTCACCAACCAACTTCTCGCTTGCCGGTGGATTTCCCAAACGCAGCCAATTTAGTTGCATCTGAAAAGACAGTATCCGTTGCTTTGAGTGTTGAAGAAACCAAACTGCTCCTGCAAGAAGTACCTGCCGCTTACCGCACTCAAATTAATGATGTATTGCTAACTGCTTTAGGTCAAGCATTTGAACGCTGGACTGGCAATAACTCACTTTTACTTGAATTAGAAGGTCACGGGCGCGAAGATATATTTAACGGAGTAGATTTGTCGCGCACAATTGGCTGGTTTACAGCAGTTTTTCCCGTTCTGTTAAATTTAGAAAAACCTGCCGATCTAGGGGCGGAAATCAAATCAGTGAAAGAGCAGTTACGCGCAGTGCCAAATCGCGGTATTGGGTGCGGTGTCCTAGGATATTTAAACCCAGAAATTGCTAAAAAATTGCACAAATTGCCGCAAGCTGAGGTAAGCTTTAACTATCTCGGACAGTTTGACCAAGTGCTGCCGAAATCTTCTTTGTTGATGCTGTCTTCCGAGCCTAGTGGCCCCATCCGCAGCCCGCGCGGAAATCGGTGTTACCTGCTAGAAATTAACGGATTTATTGCCAGCAACAAGCTGCAATTAGATTGGACGTACAGCGAAAACATTCACCGACGAGAAAGCATTGAAAATTTGGCAACGGGCTTTATAGAATCGCTGCGATCGCTAATTAAATACTGTCAGTCCCCCGACGCCGGCGGTTGCACTCCTTCTGACTTTGCAGAGTTTAAGTGGAGCCAGTGGGGCCAGGACGATTTAGACAACATTACCGCAATTTTGGCAGAGCTTTAATATGACCAAAGGCAATATCGAAGATTTTTATCCCCTCTCCCCAGCGCAGCAGGGCATTCTCTTTCATTCCCTTTACCAGCCAGAATCGGGCGTATATTTCGGGCAACTGCTGTGCGTCTTGCGCGGCGATCTCAATGTTTCTGCGTTGAGAAATAGTTGGCAAAAAGTTGTAGACCGGCATCCCATTTTGCGGACTTGTTTCGTGTGGGAAAATTTGAAAGAACCCGTGCAAGCGGTGCGTAAGCAGGCTGCATTATCTTGGCAGCAGATGGACTGGCGATCGCTCTCCGCCTCCGAACAACAACAGCAGCTAGAAACGTTCCTAAAAGCCGATCGCGAGCAGGGCTTTGACTTGACATCAGCTCCCTTAATTCGCATTGCACTGGCCCAGTTAGAAACAGATACTTTCCAGTTTATTTTGAGCCACCACCACTTAGTTTTAGATGGGTGGTCGCTGGCGATCGTTCTTGATGAAGTTTTTGGCTTTTATCAAGCCTTCTCCCAGGGCGAGGAATTGCACCTCAAACGCCCTCGCCCTTATCGGGATTACATCGCGTGGCTGCACCAGCAAGATTTATCTGCGGCTGAGTCATTTTGGCGGCAAACTCTCAAAGGTTTTGTAGCTCCAACTGCGATCGCCCGGGGCAATATTGTCGCGGGAAACCGTTTAGAAAGTAGTGGCGAACAGCAGGTAATATTTTCTGCAACAGCCACCGCCGCACTGCAATCCTTAGCGCGGCAGCATCAGCTAACATTAAATACCCTCGTACAGGCAGCTTGGGCGCTACTTTTGAGCCGATACAGCGGCGAGGAAGATGTGGTTTTTGGTACGGTTGTCTCCGGGCGACCGCCAGAGTTAATGGGTGCTGAATCGGTAGTGGGGCTGTTCGTAAATCCTCTGCCAGTGCGCGTTAAAATTGACCCACAGGATTTTATTTTATCCTGCTTGAAAGAACTCCAAGCGCAACAAGTTGAGGCGCGACAATATGAGTACAGCCCCCTCCTTGAGGTGCAGGGGTGGAGCGAAGTTCCTCGGAGTTTGCCTCTATTTGAGAGTTTGGTCGTTTTTGAAAATTATCCTTTGGATGCTTCTTTGCGGGAGAAGATTCAAAACTTAAAAGTAGAGAATATTCGCTCCTGGGAAACAACGAATTATCCTCTAACGGTGATGGCAATACCGGGTGCGGAATTGACGCTGAAAATTGGTTACAATAGCAACCGCTTTGAAGACGCTGCGATCGCACGGATGCTCGGACACCTGCAAACTTTACTGGAGGGAATGACTGCCAATCCTGAGCGGAAACTGTCAGAATTGCCCCTATTGAGCGCCTCCGAACGCCAGCAATTACTTGTTCAGTGGAACGACACCCAAGCGGATTACCCCAAAAATTCCTCAATTCACGAATTATTTGCAGCGCAAACAGAGCGAACCCCAGATGCAGTGGCTGCAATTTGCGAAAATGAACAATTGACTTACCGCGAATTGAATGCCAAAGCCAACCAAATCGCGCATTACCTGCAAACTATCGGTGTAAAACCCGAAGTTTTGGTGGGAATTTGTTTAGAGCGATCGCTGTCCATGCTGGTGGCCATTTTGGGCATTTTAAAAGTCGGTGCCGCTTACGTTCCTCTCGATCCTGCTTATCCCCAAGAACGCCGATCATTCATGCTGGCCGACGCAAAAGTTCCGGTGCTTTTGACTCAAAAAAACCTCCTAGAAACCCTCCCCGAACACAGCGCAAAAGTCGTCTGTATCGACGCCGAATGGCAGGAAATTTCCCGGCAGAGCGATCGCAACCCCGCTGTTAAAGTGGAAGCCGATCGCCTCGCTTACGTCCTCTACACTTCCGGCTCGACAGGCACTCCCAAAGGCGTACTCGGCACCCACCGAGGCACAGTCAATCGCTGTTTTTGGAACCCCTACCCTTTTATCGAAGCAGATATTTGCTGTCAAAAAACGTCCTTAAATTTTGTGGATTCGGTTTGGGAAATCTTTGCTCCTTTGCTGCATGGGTTGCCAACTGTCATTATTCGGGATCGAGCCGTCAAAGATATTAACCAATTCCTTCAAACCTTATCGAAGCAAAATGTAACGCGACTGGTGCTGGTTCCTTCTTTGTTGCGCGCTATCTTAGATTCATTCCCTGATTTAGACAGGCGTTTGCCTCAATTAAAATATTGGATTTGCAGCGGAGAAACTCTGCCGCTGGAACTTTGCCAGCAATTTCGAGAGCAGATGCCCCAGCGGGTATTAATCAATCTTTATGGCTCTTCTGAAGTAGCTGCGGACGTGACGTGGTACGATGCAACTCACTGTGTCGAGAAAGTTCCAATCGGTCGCCCGATCGCCAACACGCAAATTTATCTGCTCGATCGCAATTTTCAACCCGTTCCCATAGGAATTCCCGGCGAGATTTACGTCGGCGGCGATGGATTGGCACAGGGCTACTTAAACCGCCCCGACTTAACCTCGGAAAAATTCATTTCTAACCCGTTTGGGCAAGAAAAATTAGATTTTCTCGGTAATTTTCATCAAAAAGTTTTGTTCAAAACAGGCGATATCGGTTGTTACCTGCCGGATGGTAATATAGAATTTCTCGGTCGTGGCGATTGCCAAGTAAAAATTCGCGGTTTCCGCATCGAACTAGGAGAAATAGAGGCAGCACTTTCTCAACATTCTTCTGTTTCCACCGCTGCTGTTTTGCTTCAAGAAAATGAATTAGGCAGCCAACGCCTAGTCGCTTACCTAGTTCCTAACTCAGGGTTCAGAAACCAGCACCCAGAACTTATTTCCGAACTGCGTTCATTCTTGAAGCACAAACTGCCCGATTACATGGTGCCTTCAGCTTTTGTGCTATTAGATGCGCTCCCATTAACGCCCAACGGAAAAATTGACCGCCTCGCCTTATCTCAAAGGTGCGATTACGTTTCTGATGAAACAGCCTTCACTGAGCCACAAACGCCCACAGAGGAAGAAATTGCTGAGATTTGGACTGCTCTTTTAGGGCTAGAAAAAGTAGGAACTAACCAAAACTTTTTTGACCTCGGCGGTCACTCTCTGATGGCAACACAGTTAATATCGCGAGTGCGATCGTGCTTTGGGATAGAGTTAGCGCTGTGCGATTTTTTTGCCGCTCCCACAATTCAGAATTTAGCTGAAATGGTCGAGGAAGAAATTCTGGCAAACGCCGATTCTAACCAGATAGATGAATTGCTCGACCTCTTAGAAAAAGAGGAAGCACAAACTGTGATGCTGACTGAGTAAAGAGCGCGTTTGTAAAAAAGCATAAAAAGCCCTATCCCCTTAAAGCTTTGATTGGGGATAGGAAAGCAAAAAAGCCCATTAAAAAGGATGGATTCGGGATGAGTAAACTAACAGTCAAAGCCAAAGATTCTCAAGATGTTATGGAGCAATTAAAAGCCTCTGTTACCCCACTTGAAGAAAAGTTAATGGAGCTATTCAGTGCCTCAGAAAAGTCATTTTTGGCAGAAGAAGCTATGGAGGAGCGAATTTCTGCCCTAGTTCAAGACTTTTTGTACGCAAAAACCGCTAGTACAGATATTGACTTAGAGTTAATTATTCAGGAGTTTAGGGAAAACAAAATTCCCGCCCTTCCTACAGATGTTGGAAATTATATTGATGATTTGACCCAAACCCTCGTTGCCCATTCCATTCACACATCTTCCCCCCGATATATCGGTCACATGACGAGCGCACTTCCCTATTTTGTGCGCCCGATCGCGAAGCTTGTAACCGCGATGAATCAAAATTTAGTAAAGATGGAAACTGCCAAAGTTTTAAGCCCCTGCGAGCGCCAGACTTTGGCAATGATGCACCGATTAATTTACGATTTTTCTGAGGATTTTTATAACCAGCACATTCAAAAAAATGACAGCACGCTCGGTATCATGGTAACGGGCGGCACCCTAGCTAATATCACAGCCCTGTGGTGCGCTCGCAACGCTTCTTTAGGGCCAAAAAATAACTTTAGTGGCATTGAAAAGGAAGGCTTGTACGCAGCTTTAGAGTTTTACGGCTACAAGGGAATGGTGATAATCGGCTCGAGTTTGATGCACTATTCTTTTGAAAAGGCTGCCGGTTTATTAGGCATTGGCGATCGCAATCTCCTAAAAGTTCCTACCGATTCCAATCACCGCATGGATTTGGCAGCGCTGCGCCAAACTGTAGCCGAATGTCGCGATCGCAATCTGCACATTCTGGCAATTATCGGTATTGCAGGCAGCACCGATTCGGGAAGTATCGATCCGCTTCCAGAAATAGCCGCGATCGCCCAAGAAGCAAACGCTCACTTTCACGTCGATGCCGCTTGGGGCGGCCCCGTGCTTTTTTCCAAACGTCATCGGCACAAATTCGCAGGCATTGAACTAGCAGATTCCGTCACCATAGATGGACACAAACAAATGTATTTGCCAATGGGAATCGGTCTGGTTTTATTCTGCAATCCCCAAACCGCCAAAGTTATTGAAAAACACGCGCCCTACACGGTGCGAAAAGACTCCATCGATCTAGGCAAACGCTCTCTCGAAGGCTCTCGACCAGGTGCGAGTTTGTTCTTGCAAGCCGCGTTGAATATTATCGGCCATCAAGGCTATGAGTTTTTGATAGATGCAGGCATCCATAAAACGCAGCACTTGGCTAATTTAATTCGGGAAAATCCAGCATTTGAATTGCTGCTAGAACCCGAAATTAATATTCTTTTATACCGCTACATTCCACAAAAATTCAGGGAAAAAGCAGCCAAAAAACAACTAACCGAAGCAGACAACCACTTCATTAATCAATTTAACGAGCGCCTTCAGGAGGCCCAGCGGCGAGCCGGTCACACCTTCGTATCGCGAACAACCGTGCAAAACACCTGTTATGGCAAAACCATTCCCATTGTTGCTTTTCGAGTCGTCCTTGCCAACCCCCTCACCACTGAAGCAGATATCAACGTTGTTTTAAACGACCAGCTAAAAATAGCAGCAAAGCTTTCCTTAACTATCACAAACAGCGACCACTCCGAGGAGGTGAATTATAATGTCTACTAATCGTTCAGAACGACTGAAAAACCTCTCGCCCCAGAAGCGAGCGCTCCTCCTCAAAGCATTGGGCAAAAAGGCAGTACAGGCTGAGCAATCTCAGCGTATTCCCAGGCGATCGCAGCAAAATTCTGCTCCCCTTTCTTTTGCCCAGCAACGGCTGTGGTTTCTCGATCGATTATCTCCCGAAAACCCTGCCTACAACCTTCCTGCTGCTGTGCGTTTGCAAGGGCAATTGAATTTGTCAGCCCTGCAACAAACACTCAATGAAATTGTCAGGCGTCACGAAGTTTTACGCACTGCTTTTGCAGAAGTGGACGGGCAACCTGTTCAACTGATTTCTCCTTCCTTGGATTTCGCTTTGTCGGTGGTAAACTTGCAACATTTACCAGAAACTGAGCAGCAAGCTGAAATTGAGCAGCGTACTCTTGAAGAAGCCCAACGGCCCTTTGACTTAACGCGATCGCCCTTACTGCGTCGCACTTTGCTGCAACTTGGTTCGGCAGAATATGTGTTGCTGCTGACGATACACCACATTATTTCTGATGGTTGGTCTATGGGCGTGTTGGTGCGAGAAGTAGCCGCACTTTATGAAGCTTTTTCCACTGACAAACCCTCTGGGCTGCCTGAACTTCCCGTACAGTATGCCGACTTCGCCAGTTGGCAGCGGCAGCATTTCCACGGAGAGAAATTAGAAAAACAGCTCGCTTATTGGAAACAGCAATTGGGAGGCGGTTTAGCTGTGCTGTCAACAGATAGGCAGCGCTCTCCCGTGCCAACTTTCCGAGGGTCGCAGCAATCTTTTGTGATTTCTGCTTCTTTAACAGAAAGAGTGAAAACGCTCGCCCAGCAGCAAGATGTCACCCTATTCATGACGTTGTTGGCAGCATTTCAATCCTTGCTATCCTGCCAAATAAAGCAGGATAACCTCGCTATTGGCTCTCCCATTGCCAATCGCAACCGCCTTGAATTAGAGGAACTGATTGGATTTTTTGTCAATACTTTAGTGCTGCGAGTTGACACCGCAGGTAATCCAACTTTCCGCGAACTACTCAATCGAACACGCGAGGTAGCGTTAGCAGCTTACGCTCACCCGGATGTTCCTTTTGAAAAGCTCGTGGAGGAATTGCAGCCGGAGCGAAACCTCAGCTATAATCCGCTGTTTCAAGTGTGGTTTGTACTCCAGAATGCGCCCATGCCACCCCTGGAGTTAGCTGGTTTGACCTTGAGCATTCTGGAATCCGATGTCGGTATGTCGAGACACGACTTAAGCCTCACTCTCTGGGAGAGTTCAGAAGGAATTCAAGGCTTATTTGACTACAAAACAGACTTATTTGAGGCTGCGACTGTTGCCCGAATGGTGAGAGGTTTTCAAATCCTCCTCAACCAGGTAGTCATCCAGCCAGATATCAAGATTGACGACTTGGCAGAAATTCTTGCCGAAGCAGAAAGGCAGCACCAAATCGAGCAGCAAAAACAAATTCATCTTTCGGGAATTCAAAAATTAAAAATGGCTAAACGCAAAGTTATGAAAAGTTGAAAATGATGGCTCAATCTCTCATGTTTTTTCGGGAAAAAGGGATAAAGTCCTCACCAAAGCAAAAACTATGACAAATACAGAAACAAAGAATCTCAATTCCCAAAAGTTAGGATCGGTTAGGCGCAAAGCCGTCAGCCTGTCCTCAGAGGAATTAGTCAAAACCGCCCACCTCCAGCCCGAAAACCTTCTACCTCTAGTTGTTCAGCCAACCGTAGAAAAATTAAATCTCGCAGGTTGGGCACAGAACAATTGCTCATCAATTGAAACGCAGTTATGGAAGCACGGAGGAATACTTTTTCGAGGCTTTGAAGTCGGCGGGGTGAATGGTTTCGAGCAGTTTATTCAAACTCTTGCTGGCGACTTGTTGGAATATTCTTTTCGCTCGACTCCGCGTAGCCTGGTGAGCGGAAATATCTACACTTCCACCGAGTATCCTGCCGAGCAATTCATCCCACTGCACAATGAAATGGCTTATTCTCGAAATTGGCCGCTGAAAATCGCTTTTTTCTGCGTCAAAAAAGCCGAACAGGGAGGAGAAACTCCGATCGCTAATAGCCGCAAAGTGTTTGAAACCCTGGATTCAAAGATTAGAGAAAAGTTTGCTCAAAAAAAGGTTATGTATGTGCGAAATTACGGCGGTGGCGTAGATTTACCCTGGCAAAATGTCTTCAATACTGATAGCAAAATTGAGGTAGAAGAGTCTTGCCAAAAAGCGGGAATAGAGTTAGAATGGAAAAGTGGCGATCGCTTGAGAACTCGGCAAATATGTCAAGCTGTCGCTGAACACCCACACACGCAGGAAATGGTGTGGTTTAATCAAGCTCACCTCTTCCACATTTCCAATCTCGAACCCGCCGTTCGCAAAGAGCTTTTAACTTCTTTTAAGCAGGAAGATTTACCCCGCAATGCTTATTACGGCGATGGCTCGCCCATTGAAGATTTTATATTAGACGAAATTCGTCGCTGCTATCAGCAAGAAACGATTGTTTTCCCTTGGGAAGAAGGAGATGTCTTGCTGTTAGATAATATGCTAGCCGCGCACGGACGCACGCCATTTTCTGGTTCGCGTCGGGTTGTTGTCGGTATGGCAGAAGCGTTTAGCTGTCAAGATATTTAGGCTTATTAAAGGAACTTTAGAAATGCAAAACGAAACAATCGAAGGGTTTAGACTCTCTCCACAGCAACGGCATCTTTGGGGGTTACAGCAAAATAAAAGCCAACAGACTTATCGCGTTCGAGGTGCAGTTTTAATTACCGGAAACCTCGATCGAGAGATTTTTACAAGGGCGCTGCAAAATGTCGTAAATCGGCACGAAATCCTGCGTACTAGCTTTCACTGCTTGCCTGGGATGACACTACCCCTGCAAGCGATAGCCAGCACTGGTCAAGTTCCTATCTCGGAACACAATCTGAGCGGTTTGTCTCCAGAAGAACAAGAAGCTAAAATCGCAGCGCTTTTTCAGCAACTAAGTCTGCTTCCTTTTGATTTTGAGCGCGGCCCACTTTGGCACATCTCTTTAGTCACTCTCGCCCAAGACAAGCAGCTATTGGTGGCGAACTTCTCTGCCTTAATTGCAGATAGCGTCACCCTGAAAAATTTTACCCGCGAGCTCAGTCTTTCCTACTCAGCCTGTGCGTGCCAAGAAGAACCGGCCGATGAGCCAATGCAATATGCCGATATTGCTGAGTGGCAAAATGAGTTACTCGAATCAGAAGAAACGGCAATCGGCCAAGAATACTGGCGAAAGCTGAACATTGAATCTTTGGATTTATTAACGTTTCCTTGGGAAAAGAAGAATGCAGAAGCGGAATTTAAGCCGCTAGTAGAAAGGGTGGAAATTCGGGGTGATTTGTTGAACAGCCTGGAAGCGATCGCCCCAAAGCACAAAAGCGATATTTCTGGCTTCCTGCTGACTTGCTGGCAAATTCTCATTTGGCGACTTACCAGAGATCCAAACCCGATAATCGGCGTAGCGATTGACGGCAGAAAATATGAAGAATTAGAACACTCTCTGGGGCTGCTGTGCAAATACTTACCCCTACGATGCCCAGTGCAAGACGACTTAAATTTCTCACAACAGAGGCAGCAAGTTGAGCTTAATCTCAACGAGATGTACAACTGGCAAGAATATTTTAGCTGGGAAGGAATCCTAGAAAACGAAAAAAGCAGCAGCTTTTGGTCTGTCTGCTTTGACTTCCAAGCAGAGCCTAAGAACTATGGTAATTCAGGCGTTTCATTTTCCCTTGTTCGGCAAGATTCCTGCCTAGAGCCATTCAAACTTAAGCTCTCCTGCCTTCGCCTGTGCAATTCCATAAGCGCTGAATTTCACTATGATTCCGCTTTATTTGCTGCAGCAGATATAAAGCGCTTGTCAGAACACTTTCAGGCGCTTTTAGAAAGCATAGTCAAAAATCCAGAAGTCGCTATCAGTCAGGTAGACATACTGAGCGATCGCGATCGGCTGCAACTTCTCATTGACTTTAACCAAACTCAAAAAGATTACCCGAAAAATCAATGCGTTCATCAGCTTTTTGAAGAACAAGCAGAACGCAACCCAGACAGCATTGCCGTCGTCTTTGAAAGTGAACAAATCACCTACCGAGAACTCAACGATCGCGCCAATCAACTCGCCCATCACCTGCAAAACTTGGGAGTTGAGCCAGAGGTCGTTGTTGGCATTTGCCTCGATCGCTCCTTAGAAACAATCGTAGGAATGCTGGGCGTACTCAAAGCCGGTGGTGCCTATTTACCCATCGATCCAACGACCCCAATAAAGCGCAAAGCGCTAATGCTAGAAGACGCTCAGGTGAAGGTTTTGCTCGTACAACAGCGGCTCATCGAAAGCTTGCCGAAAACTCAGGCAAATATTGTTTGCATCGATACAGAAATTCCCACTGTTTCTGCATCTTACACCGCTCGCGCCTCTTGTGACAATTTAGCTTACGTCATCTATACTTCCGGTTCCACTGGCATCCCCAAAGGAGTCGCGATCGAACACCGGCAACTGCTCAATTACCTGCACAGCATTCAGGAAAAATTAAACCTACCAGCCGATGCCAGTTTTGCTACCGTTTCCACCTTCGCCGCCGACTTAGGAAACACAGCGATTTTCCCCGCCCTTTGTTTCGGCGGTTGCCTACATATTATCTCCCAAGAACGCGCCACCGATCCAGAGGCACTGGGTGAATATTTCTGCCGCCATCCCATCGACTGCCTCAAAATAGTTCCTTCTCACCTAGCCGCCCTTTTAAATTCCTCTCAACCCAAGTCAATTTTGCCTGGTAAACGGCTTATTTTAGGAGGTGAATCTGCCAACTGGAGCTTAATTAAAACACTTCGCAATCTTGCTCCCAGTTGCTCAGTATTCAATCACTACGGACCAACAGAAACAACTGTAGGTGTGCTGACTTATCAAGTCGAATTTGATAAAATTGGGTGCGATTTTGACACAGTTCCACTCGGTCTTCCGATTGCAAACACTCAGATTTATATCTTGGATTCTTACTTGCAGTCGGTGCCGATAGGCGTACCTGGTGAACTCTACATCGGCGGTGATAATTTGGCACGCGGATATCTTAACCGCCCTGAATTAACCGCAGAAAAATTTATTCCCAATCCATTTGACGCGCAAGCAAAGACGCGACTGTACAAAACCGGCGACTTGGCTCGCTATTTGCCAGACGGAAACATCGAATTTATTGGGCGAATTGACGGCCAAGTAAAAATTCGCGGTTTCCGCATTGAATTGGGAGAAATTGAGGCGGTGCTGGGGCAACATCCAGATATCGCGCAGGCTGTAGTTGTGGCGCCAGAAGACGAGATGGCACAAAAGCGCCTCGTGGCTTATTTGATTTCCGAGCAGAAACAAGCACCTACCCATAAGGAAATTCGCACTTTTTTAACGTCAAAATTGCCGGAGTACATGGTGCCTTCTGCTTTTGTGATCCTCAAAAGTTTTCCTTTAACTTCTAACGGAAAAATAGACCGACGATTGCTGCCGGCACCTGACGAAATGCGACCTGAGTTGACAGAAAACTTTGTCGCGCCTCGCACAAATATCGAGGAAGTTTTAGCCGCTATCTGGGCTGAAGTTCTCAAAATTGAAAAAGTCGGCATTTACGACAACTTTTTTGAATTAGGAGGGCATTCCCTATTAGCAACTCAAGTAATTTCCCGAGTGCGCCAAGCATTTCAGGTCGAGTTGCCTTTGCACCGTTTATTTGAGTCGGCCACTGTCGCCGATTTTGCTGTAGCGATCGCGCACAAGCAAGCCGAACAAACAGACAGTGAAATGCTCGCTCAAGTTTTAGCAGACCTCGATCAACTGTCAGAAGCACAAATTCAGGAAATTCTCGCCCAAGGAGTCAGCAAATGAGTGATTTAATCGAACGCATCGCGGCTCTTTCTCCCCAAAAGCGCGAGTTGCTGTTGCAGCGACTCAACCAGAAAAAAGAAAGCGTTTCGCTAGAAAAAATTCTGCCTCAAAGTCGAGAGTCTAACACTTTTCCTCTGTCGTTTGCTCAACAGCGGTTGTGGTTTTTTGAGCAACTAACTCCAGGCAACTTTACCTATCACATCGTCGCCGGCGTGCGTTTGACGGGAACACTCGACGCGAGAGCCCTCGATCGCAGTCTCAACGAACTTGTCAAGCGTCATGAAGTTTTGCGAACGGCTTTTAAGACAATAAACGGGCAACCCGTTCAGGCGATCGCTTCAAACCTGGAATTGAAAATTTTAGAAATAGATTTGCGAGGTCTTCCTGAAACTGAACAATCTCGCGAAGTAGAACGGTTAATCGCCGCAGAAGCAAAGCTTGCTTTCGATTTGTCACAAGCACCCTTATTGCGTGCCAAATTGCTGCACTTGAGCGATTCCAACTGGGTGCTGCTATTGAGTACGCACCACATCATTTTCGATGCCTGGTCAATGGGAATATTCATCCAGGAACTCGCAACGTTTTATCAAGCCTTTTGCACTGGCAAACCTTCTCCCCTTCCCGAACTGTCGGTACAGTACGCAGACTTTGCAAGTTGGCAGCGCCAGTGGTTGCAGGGAGAAGTTTTAGAGACGCAGGTTGCTTACTGGAAAAAACAGCTAGGAGGCAATCTCCCGGTACTAAATTTGCCAACCGATCGCCCCCGCTCGGCAGTACAAACCTTCCGAGGTGCCGTGCATAAATTCACCATTCCCAAGGCAATCGCAGAGGAAATCGCCCAATTAAGCCAGCGGGAAAAAGCTACTTTATTTATGACCCTACTGGCAGCGTTTAAAACATTGCTCTATCGCTACACCGGGCAAGAAGATATTTTAGTCGGCTCCCCCATTGCTAACCGCAACCGACGCGAAATCGAGGAAGTAATTGGCTTATTTGCTAACACCTTAGTTTTCCGCACCAATCTGTCGAGCAACCCGACTTTTAAAGAGTTACTCGGTCGCGTGCGAGAAGTAGCTCTCGGCGCCTATAACCACCAAAATTTGCCCTTCGAGAAACTGGTAGAAATCATACATCACGAACGTGATTTAAGTCATAATCCGCTATTTCAGGTGTTGTTTTCTCTGCGCAATGTTCGGACGCCGCAGATTAAATTGCCAGGAGTGACGTTGAGCAGTTTGGAAATAGAACGAAAAACGGCGAGATTTGATTTAGCGCTTGACCTGGAGGAAGGATTAGAGGGTATTAATGGAACGCTTGAGTATAGCCAAGATTTGTTTGATGCTAGCACTGCACGACGGATAGCCGGACATTTTATAACCTTACTAGAAAGTATAGCTGCTAATCCCGAAGAGCGGATTTCAAATTTGCAAATATTGACGAAACCTGAACAGCAGCAACTGCTGTTCGAGTGGAACAATACTCAATCGAATTTTCCGCAAGATAAGTGCATACATGAACTATTTGAAGCGCAGACAGAGCGGACGCCGGATGCGATCGCTGTCGTCTTTGAAAATGAATGTCTGACTTACCGGGAACTGAACCAAAAAGCAAATAACCTCGCCAGTTACTTGCAAAAAATCGGTGTCAAACCAGAAGTTTTGGTGGGAATTTATGTCGAACGTTCCCTAGAAATGATGGTAGGGCTTCTCGGCATTCTCAAAGCCGGTGGCGCTTATGTTCCCCTCGATCCAGCGTATCCACCAGAGCGCCTTGCATTCATGCTGGAAGACGCGAAAATTTCCGTGTTACTCACTCAGAAAAAGCTATTAAAAACCCTGCCCAAGAATAGCACCTCCCTCGTGTTTCTGGATGCAGATTTGGAAGGCATATCGAGCAGCGACGAGCCACTCGTGGGTTTACAAAATTCCTCCAATTTAGCCTATGTCATCTATACTTCAGGCTCAACAGGTAAACCCAAAGGAGTGCAAATTTCCCACGCCTCTGTCGTTAACTTCTTGAGTTCTATGCGCCAACAACTCGCGATCGCAGACGGCGATGTTTGGCTAGCAGTAACATCCTTATCTTTTGACATTGCAGCGCTGGAACTGTTCCTGCCTATTACAACAGGTTCTCGCGTTGTTGTAGCCAGCCGAGAAGTGGCATCTAACGGCGAAAAGCTTTTAGAAACATTAACGAATTCTGGCGCGAAAGTCATGCAAGCTACTCCAGCCAGTTGGAAAATGCTTTTAGCAGCAGGATGGCAGGGAAACAATCAATTAAAAATACTGTGCGGGGGAGAAGCTTTACCCCAACAGCTCGCCAATCAGTTGCTTTTGCGCTGCGCTTCTGTGTGGAATTTATACGGCCCTACAGAAACCACTATCTGGTCTACTCTCTATCAGGTTGATTGCAAAGATGAATCAGTTTCCATCGGTCGCCCAATTGCTAACACTCAAATTTTCATATTAGACCCCTATTTAATGCCGGTTCCCGTTGGCGTATTTGGCGAACTGCACATCGGCGGTGCCGGCTTATCTAGAGGCTACCTAAACCGACCGGAACTGACCGCAGAGAAGTTTATTCCTAACCCCTTTGCAGAGAACCCAAGTCATGCTTCATATCGTTTCCGGTTGCATCGGAATCATAAAATCGAGTCAACAGTCAACAGTCAACAGTCAACAGTCAACAGTCAACAGTCAACAATCCTTCCGGTGCAACCGGAATTGATATCATTCATCCTTCATCCTTCATCGTTTATTCTTTCAGAACGCCTCTATAAAACCGGAGACTTGGCTCGCTATCTCCCAGATGGAAACATTGAATTTATAGGGCGCAGCGACCACCAGGTGAAAGTTCGCGGATTTCGCATCGAATTAGGCGAAATTGAAGCGGTACTCAGCCAATATCCAGCCGTGCGAGAAGCGATCGCACTGGTTCGAGAGGACAATCCGGGCGACAAGCGTTTAGTAGCTTATATCGTTGCTAACTCAGAACTCCGGGGCGGACACGGGGACACTACTCCTACGCATTCAGAATTTATTAATCACTTGCGCGTCTTTGTCAAACAAAAACTGCCGCAGTACATGATGCCGTCAGCGTTTGTGCTGCTGGAAGCAATGCCTTTAACGCCTAACGGAAAAATCGATCGGCGAGCGCTACCTGCACCTGACACAAACACAGCGGAATTCGAGAGCAATTTTACCGAGCCTCGAACTCCCGACGAGCAATTAATAGCAGAAATTTGGGCTGAAGTTCTCGGTTTAGAGCGAGTTGGCATTCACGATAACTTCTTTGAATTGGGAGGACATTCCTTATTAGCTACTCAGGCGATCGCGCGCCTGCGAGAAGCCTTTAAAATTGAATTGCCCCTGCGCGTCTTATTTGAATCGCCAACAGTGGCAAGTTTGAGCGATCACATTTCCCAAATCAGCAGCAGCGAGCAAAAACTCGAAGCACCCCCCATCCATCGCGCACCGCGAGGCCCAGAATTGCCGCTTTCTTTCGCACAACAGCGGCTCTGGTTTCTCGATCGGTTGCAACCGGGCGATCCGGCTTACAATATCCCCGCAGCCCTGCGCTTGAAAGGTGCGATCGACGTGACAGCATTAGAGCGCAGTTTCCAAGCAGTTATAAATCGCCACGAAGCCTTGCGGACAACTTTTGGCGCGGTGGAAGGGCGGCCCATTCAATTGATAATTCCCTCCCCTACTTTCGCGCTCTCAGTTATAGATTTGCAGCACTTTCCTCAATCTCAGCGAGAAGCAGAAGCTATGAGGCTCGCCGCCGAGGAAGCGCAACAACCTTTTGACTTAGCAAACTGGCCATTAATGCGAGTCACTTTGCTACAGTTAGGCGACACAGAATTTATCTTATTGCTAACCATCCATCACATCGTTGCAGATGGCTGGTCCCTAGGGGTACTCGTGCGAGAAATGGCAACGCTCTACGAAGCTTTTTGTACTGGCAAACCCTCGCCACTTCCCGAACTTTCCATCCAATACGCCGATTATGCCGTGTGGCAGCGAAACTGGCTTTCTGGGGAAGTTTTAGAAGAAAAAATTTCTTATTGGAAGCAACATTTAGGCGATCGCTTACCAGTGCTGCAACTGCCTGCAAAACAACCGCGCGCCGCTGTTTCTACCTATCGCGCTGCCGTTCAACCTTTCCAGCTTTCCCCAAACCTTTCCGCCGCGATCAACAAGCTGAGCCACCAACAAAATGTCACCCTATTTATGACGTTGCTAGCTGCTCTTGAAACGCTGCTATATCGATCGACAAATCAGGATGACATGGTGGTCGGCACCGACCTCGCCAACCGCACCCAATTGGAAACAGAGGCTCTGATTGGTTTCTTTGTCAATATCTTGCTTTTGCGCGGCGATCTCAGCGGCAATCCTACTTTTATTGAATTGCTCGATCGCGTGCGCGAAGTCACCTTAAAAGCCTACGCTCACCAGGATTTACCATTCGACAAATTGGTGGAGGAATTGCGGCCCGATCGCAGCCTGAATCAAACACCGCTCTTTCAAGTCTTATTCGTCATGCAAAATATGCCCATGCCTGCTTTAGAACTAGGCGGGTTAACTTTGAGTCCCTTAGAACTTGACAGCGGCATCGCTAAATTTGATTTAGTTCTCTTCGTGGGAGAAACCGAGCAAGGAATTGCAGGCACTTGGAAGTACAACACTGACCTTTTCGATGCCGCCGCCATCGAGCAAATGTCCAGCCGTTTTGAAACCTTACTCAACAGCATTGTGGCGGAGCCTGAGACTCGGTTAAATAACTTAGAAATTCTCACAAAAGCGGAAAGGGAACAACAAGCAATGCAAGAAGTCAAGCGCGAAAAGCTGAATTTTAGCAAGTTTAAGAGTGTTAAACCGAAAGTAGTCACTCTGCCAGACGGCGAGTTGATAAAAACCGAATTTCTCCAGCCTGGGGAACTATTGCCGCTAGTCATTAAACCCGCTGCCAGCGATGTCGATCTCATTGATTGGGCAAAAAACAGCCGAACTTTGATCGAAACAAAATTGCAGCAACACGGCGCAATTTTGTTTCGAGGCTTCACCGAGCCCTTAGTTTCTACTTTCGAGCAGTTTGCCTTGGGGATTTGTCCGCAACTGTTCGGCGAGTACGGAGATTTGCCGCGCGAAGGAATCGGCGGAAAAGTTTACGGTTCGACCCCTTATCCTGCCGAGCAAACCATCTTCTTTCACAACGAAAGTTCGCACCTGCACCGTTGGCCCATGAAAATCTGGTTTTTCTGCGTTCAACCCGCGCAGTCAGGCGGCGAAACCCCGATCGTTGATTGTCGGAAAGTTTACCAGTTGCTCGACCCCAAACTCCGAGAAAAATTCGCCCAAAAGCAACTGATGTACGTCCGCAATTACACCGACGGACTCGATGTAAGCTGGCAAGAATTTTTCAAAACGGCCCATAAAACAGAGGTGGAACAATATTGCCGTCAAGCGGGGATTGAATTTGAGTGGAAAGACGGAAATAAGCTCAGAACTAGCAAGCGGAGGCCCGCGATCGCCAAGCACCCCAAAACTGGAGAGATGGTATTTTTCAACCAACTTCCTTTGCACCACATTTCCTGCTTAGATCCCGCCGTCCGCAACTCCTTATTATCTGTCTTTGGAGAAGCCAACCTGCCTCGCAATGTTTATTACGGCGACGGCACTCCCATTGAAGACTCGGTAATGGCAGAAATTCAGGCCGTCTATCAGCAGGCAACCGTTAGTTTCCCTTGGGAAGCTGGCGACATATTAATGTTAGATAATATGTTGGCTGCTCACAGTCGCAATCCATTTGTCGGGCCGCGCAAAATTGTGGTAGCGATGGGCGAAATGATCGGTGAAGCAGAGATTTAAAAGCTGGCTTCTATCGCGCAAAATTCGGTTTTCTCCAACTCTGCTAGGAAGTTAGAATTGCCAGTATTCGCCACTTCAACGCCTTTCCCATAGTCTGTTTTAAATCCTATGTTGCACCCTTCTCAATCAGCCTTTTATGGGCGGGCAGGATGCCCACCCCACAAGAAAATATACTCTTTGTGGAACAGGCCGGAAAGCCTGTTCTTGAGAATGGTGCAAGATGTGAGTTTTAACGGACTTGATCTATCAGCTTTGGACTTAAGTCCCTAGCGATCCTAAAACATAAAGCAATATAACCCATGCAAACAATTAATGGATTTCGGCTTTCTCCTCAACAAAAATATCTGTGGCTGTTGCAACAAGATAGTCCCGCTTACCGCGCTCAATGTGCGATTTTGATCGAGGGCAATCTCCAAGCTAATGCCTTAAAAGAAGCGCTGCAAAAAGTCAGCGATCGCCACGAAATTCTGCGGACGAGCTTTCAGCGACGTTCTGGGATTAAATTTCCGATTCAAGTGATTGGCGATCGCAGCTTAATTTCCTGGCAGATCGTTAATCTCGAATGCTTGACCCCGCCAGAACAAGCGGCTAAACTCCCTGAAATTTTTCAAAACGAAAAGCGCTCAGTTTTCAACTTCGAGCAAAATCCAATTTGGCGGTTATTCTTAATTTCTCTATCAGCAAACAGGCACATTTTGCTTGTTAGCCTGCCTTCCCTGTGCGCCGATTCCCGCACCATCAAAAATTTAATTCGAGACATTAGCCAGTGTTATGCAGCTTGCTTGCAAGGTGAGGAACTGGCCGACGAAGTGGTGCAATATGTCCAATATTCGGAATGGCAGAATGAATTGATTGAGGATGAAGAGGCGGCAGAGGGCAAAAAATATTGGACTGATCCAGATTACTCGGCGCTAGCCAGTTTAAAATTGCCTTTTGAAAATAAAAAGAGCAGCGCGTCTGATCCATTTGAACCGAATTTTTTTGAGGTTAAAATAGAACTGAGTTTACTAGAAGAAATAGAAGCGATCGCCCGCCGCTACAAAACCTCAATATCTGCTTTCTTTCTAGCTTGCTGGAAAACGTTGCTCTGGCGGCGGGCGGGAAAGGCAGAAATCATTATTGGCACCGCCTTCGACAATCGCAAATATGAAGAATTAGAACCAGCACTCGGTCTATTTGCCAAGTTTTTACCGCTTCGCAGCCAACTGCAAGAAAATTTTACCTTTCAGGAAGTTTGGCAGGAAATTCAGCAATCCGAAAGCGAGGCTTATAAATGGCAGGAATATTTCAACCGGGATGATATAAACGGATCGGCTGGATTGCCATTTTGCTTTGAGTTCGAGGAACAAGTAGAAAAGTATGCGGCGGCTGGCGTAGATTTTTCAATTTACCAGCAATATGTCTGCGGCGATCACTTCAAAGTTAAACTCTCCTGCGTGCGCCGAGAGGATGCTCTCATCGCTGAGTTTCACTACGATCCGGCCTTGATAGGGGAACAAGCGATCCAATGTTTAGCAGAGCAATTCTACACCTTAATAAAAAGTGCTGCTAATCAGCCAGAAACCGCTCTCGGCGAGTTGGAAATTCTGAGCGATCGCGCCCGCCACCAAGTCTTAGTTGAGTTCAACCAAACACAGAAAGATTACCCAAAAGACAAGTGCATTCACCAGCTATTTGAGCAACAAGTGGAGCGCGTACCAGATCGCCTTGCGGTTGTGTGTGACAATCAGCAACTCACCTACCGAGAACTCAACGCCCGCGCCAACCAAATCGCTCATTACCTACAACAATTAGGAGTAAAATCCGAAGGATTAGTGGGAATTTGTGCTGAGCGATCTGTGGATGCGATCGCCGGAATGCTCGGCATTCTCAAAGCAGGCGGCGCGTACTTGCCACTCGATCCGGCCATGCCAAAAGAGCGCCTCGCCTTGATGTTGCAGGATGCCGGAGTGGCAGTGCTATTAACGCAACAACAGCTAATCGAAAAATTGCCAAAAACTCAGGCAAAAATCGTTTGCTTAGATGCAGAAATTCCCTCTGTCTCCCCCTCTCCCTCTCCTCCTCTCTCTCCTGAAAATTTAGCTTATGTCATTTATACTTCCGGTTCCACTGGCACGCCAAAGAAAGTGGCAATTGAACACCGATCGCTGGTCAATTACCTCTACAGCATTCAGGAACGGCTAAACCTGCCATCAGGTGGCAGTTTCGCAACCGTTTCTACCTTGGCAGCAGACTTAGGAAATACAGTAATTTTTCCAGCTTTATGTACGGGAGGAAGCCTTCACATAATTTCCCAGGAACGCGCCACCGATCCAGAGGCGATCGCTACTTACTTTCAGCAGCATTCCATTGACTGTCTCAAAATCGTTCCCTCCCATCTAAAAGCTTTATTAACTGCTTCTGATCCGGCGCAGGTTTTGCCGAAAAAGCGATTAATCCTTGGCGGCGAGCCCTTAAGTTGGAATTTGCTCGAAACTATTCAGAAATACGCCCCAGACTGTTCAGTCTTCAACCATTACGGGCCAACAGAAGCAACCGTAGGCGTGCTGGCTTATCCCATCAAAGACCGAGAAAATTGTATTTCTGAGACAGTTCCCCTCGGTCGCCCTATCAATAACGCGCAGATTTATTTACTTGATTCGCACTTGCAGCCAGTTGCCATTGGCGTGTCCGGCGAGTTATACATCGGCGGTGCTTCTTTAGCTCGCGGCTATCTAAACCAACCCCAATTAACAGCAGAAAAATTCATCATCAACCCCTTCGACGCCGAACAAGGAGCGCGTCTGTATAAAACAGGAGATTTGGCTCGGTATTTGCCGGACGGAAATATTGAGTTTTTAGGACGGATCGACAGCCAAGTTAAACTGCGAGGGTTCCGCATTGAATTGGGGGAAATAGAAGCAGCGCTATCTCAACATTCCGCTGTGCGCGAAGCAGTAGTTTTGCTACTGGAAAATGAACCGGGGAATCAGCGCTTAGTTGCCTATGTTGTACCCGCGAGGGAATCAGCGATCGCTATTAACGAGCTGCGGTCATTTTTAAAAGAAAAACTGCCCGACTACATGGTTCCTTCTGCTTTTGTCGTACTGAAAGCATTGCCCCTCACTGCTAATGGAAAAATAGACCGGCGGGCGCTGCCAGCGCCGGAGGCGGCGAGAGCCGATTTAGCAGATACTTTTGTCGCTCCTAGCACTCCCATTGAGAAAATGCTGGCTGAGATTTGGGCCCAACTGCTAGGGCTGGAAAAAGTGGGAATTTATGACAATTTCTTTGATTTGGGGGGACATTCATTACTGATTACTCAGTTGCTAGCAAAGGTAAGAGATTCTTTCCAAAAGGAATTGCCCTTGCGCCGTTTCTTTGAAGCGCCTACCATCGCTGCTTTAGCAAAGAATATTGAGGTGAAGCATGGGGCGGATTCTGCGGGCGATCGCACTGCAAGTTTCGATATTAACGCTGAAGTTGTTTTAGATCCGGCAATTCGCCCTGCAACTCCATTGAGCGAGCCAAAAACTGAACCAGCTTGCATTTTCTTAACAGGGGCGACGGGCTTTTTGGGAGCCTTTTTACTCCGCGACCTCTTGCAACAAACTCAAGCAGAAATTTATTGCCTAGTCCGTTCTGCCGATTCAGAATCAGCTAAAAAGCGGATTCAAAGCAGCCTCGAATCCTATTTAATTTGGGATGAAAGCAGCAGCGATCGCATTATCCCAATTGCTGGAGATTTGTCTCAACCACTTTTGGGGCTTTCCGAGGAGCAGTTCCGAGTTTTAGCGAGTAAAATTGATGTCATTTACCACAATGGCGCGTTTGTCAAGTTTACTTATCCCTACTCTGTTCTCAAACCCGCTAACGTTTTGGGGACGCAGGAAGTTCTGAGATTGGCGAGTCAAACTAAGCTAAAACCCGTCCATTTAATTTCTACGATTTCCGTTTTCTCGGCAATGGGGGAATCTGGGATTAAGGTGGTGCGAGAGGAGGATGAACTAACTCCCGGAGAGGGTCTAAAAGGCGCTTACACTCAGACTAAGTGGGTGGCAGAAAAGTTAGTAGAGGTCGCGCGCGGTCGGGGCGTTCCTGTTAGCATTTACAGGCCAGGTCGCATTTCTGGGGACAGCCAAACAGGGGCTTGCAATCCCAGTGACTTACTGTACAGGTTAATCGCTGGTTGCGTGCAACTTGGATGTGCGCCCGATGACGATAAGCTGATGAATGTAGCGCCTGTTGACTATGTGAGCCGAGCGATCGTTCATCTTTCGAGCCAAAAAGAATTGCTCGGAAAGACTTTTCATTTAGTCAACCCTCAGTCCTTTCAAATGAGTGAATTGCTTGGCTGGATTTGCTCCATGGGTTATCCAATCAAACGAGTTTCGTCTGAGACTTGGCAAGCAGAAATAATCAATCGCGCTGGATATTCTCCAGAAAATGCGTTGTATCCGCTTGTCGGTCTTTTCTCGGAAAAAGTTTCGGAAGCAGAAATGGCTAAATCTGCCACGCTGCAATTCGATTGCCAGAATGCGTTGAAGGGACTTTCTGGAACGGACATTATCTGCCCGCAAGCGGATGCGAGTTTGTTTCGGACTTATTTTTCCTATCTCGTCGATCGCCAGTTAATAGAGGCTTCCAAACATCTGGTCTAAAAATGTAGACGCGCGAGCGATCGCGCTTCTACCTTGCTCACTTTGAGGAGGATTTTAAATCAAGCATTACTTAGACTTGCGGAATTCCTGATTATTTTATGTAACAGAAGGCAAAAGATTTTTATGTTAGGAAGTAGTAATGCGATCGCGATCACAGGCCGAGCTACCGCAGAAGGAACGCGGCGTTACAGGGAACGGCACAACAAAAATTGTGCAGCTGATCACTTCGGAGAAACTGGTTCGCTTGTTGTCAGCTCGATTGGAATTGGCACTTACCTTGGCGAACCAGATGAGTATACTGACACTCTGGTGGCGGAAGCTGTAGTTGAATCGGTTCGGCGGGGTGCCAACGTAATTGACTCAGCAATCAACTACCGCTACCAGTACGGAGAGCGGAGTGTCGGAAAGGCTATCCGGCGTCTCCTGGAATCGGGAGAAGCTTCAAGGGATGAACTAATTATCTGTACGAAAGGCGGCGTTGTTCCGCATCCAAATCCAAACCATGTAGACTGGTTTTATCAGCAGTACGTCGAGCCAAGCAACTCTACTGTCAGCATGGCAGATTTGGCCCAGGAGCGTTACTGCATCCACCCAGAATACATTAAAGATCAGCTTAATTGGAGCCTCGCCAACCTCGGCATTGAGACAATCGATGTCTACTATCTTCACAATCCAGAAAAGCTACTTTCTCAAGTTGAACCAGATACTTTTTACAATCGGTTGCGAGAAGTTTTTGAGGTACTTGAAGGTGCAGTTTTAGCTGGAAAAATTGCCAATTACGGTCTGGCAACTTGGAATGCTTTTCGCGTACTTCCAACTGAAACAAACCATATCGATTTGGCGCGTGCGAAGTCCATTGCTCGGGAAGTAGCTGGGAACAAAGAGGATCGGTTTCGGTTTATCCAGCTTCCTTTGAATATGGGGATGCCGGAAGCGGTGCTAACTCCAACTCAAACAATCGAAGGAGAACAAGTCTCAGTATTGGAAGCTGCCGATCGCTTAGGCATTTGGGCGATCGCCAGTAGGTCGATCTGTGAAGCGCAGGTTATCGGTCAGATCCCAGAAAAGATTGCTTCTGCCTTTGGCGAAAGCTTGCGGACAGACTGCCAGCGGGCGCTCCAATATACCCGGAGCGCCCCTGGCCTCCTGAGTGCCCTTGTAGGGATGAAAGCGCCAAAACATATCGAAGAGAACCTAGCCCTTGCTGCTGTCGGGCGGCTTGGGAGAGCAAGCTTTCAGGAACTTACTGATTCAATTGTTGAAGTGTTAAACGGAAATTGAAGTTCCCCTTGCCGGAGAACGGCTGAACTTAAAATCTTGAATGGCATTATGGAATAGTTTCAGTTAATGTTTATGGTTCTTCCGTACTTAGTGTCCTAAAATTGGATATTATTGTAACATTTTAGCCCACTAAGTACGCAAGCTTCCTGATTACTGACTAAATCAATCATTAATAAATTCACCTTCACAGATAATCGAGTCTCTGTTCTCCAAATCTTCTTGATTCCAGACCGCGTTTAATGCTGCTGAACTTAAAGAAGTTGACATCGTATTTAAGGTTGTGTTGTAGTATTCGACAGCATTATTAAGTTCTACCTGTGGCGCTTCCTTAAAGTACGAATTAATATCAGGCGTGCACCGCTGGGCCTGGTAGTATACATAAGCTTCAGCATTAATGCACATTACGTGGTAAAAATCTCTATTTGCTGCCGTCACATCTCCAAGTTTATACAGCGCTAAACCCCGGTTGAGATAAGCTTTAACATAGTTGGGTTCTAGTTCCACTGCTTTGTCAAAGTCTTCAATTGCAAGCTGCATTTGTTTTAATTTATAGCGAACGCAACCTCTGTTATAATAGGCATAAACATTTTGTGGATCGATGCCGAGTGCAGTGTTGTAATCGGCGATCGCCTGCGTATTGTCTCCTAATTGGTGGTAACAGAGACCTCGATTTATGTAAGCTTTGATATATTTAGGATTCAACCGCAGCGTTTCGTTAAAGTTTTCTGTTGCTGCCTCTTTTTCTCCCAAAAGGTAGTAAGCGCGCCCCCGGTTGTAATAGGTTTTATAATTGTGGGAATTGAGAGAGAGAGCTCGATTGTAGTCTTCTATTGCTTCTTCGTAATTTCCTAAATTAGCAAGTACAAGTCCCCGGTTGTTGTAGATAGCATGGCTGTTAGGCTTATTTGCTAAAGCGCAGTTGAGATCTTCAATGGCTTTTTCGTGTTCTCCGAGATGACGCCAAGCATTGCCTCGATTCAAGTAAGCCTCGAAGAAATTAGGATTGATATCTAGGGCTTGGCTGAGGTCTGCGATCGCTTTTTGGTAGTCTTTCATGTAGTAGTAAACCAAGCCGCGATTGTTATAGGCTTTGGCATCGGCGGGATTGACTTGCAGTATCTGATCGAAGTCCTCAAGTGCTGCTTCATAGTTTCCTTTCTTGGCGCTGTGCAAACCACGCTTGTAAAATTGTTTGAGGTTCATAGGTCAACTTTCAGGATTGCTTGATGCTGGGGGTTGATTCCTGTGCTGTCAGTTTTGAGTTAAATAACTGTTAAACTTCTCTTTTTTTGCCACCCGTTATTAGATTACCCTCAAATTGATTGTAGGCTATCTACCGGAAACAGGATTTTAGGTTCATTTTAACAGTAGTTAAATCCTGTTGAAAGGCTGTGCACGTCGGCTGGATTTACTTATTAGTCAGTTCGATTGTTTACCCGACGATCGACTGGATCTCAAAAGTCTAGTTTTACTTGGTGCTGTGTGTCTCTTGATGCGACGGCGATCGGCTCGATCGCCAAATTAAGTTTGAGACCGCTATTCAGTATAAATTGTTGCCAGCAGTCCTACCGAGTAAACTCTATATTTTTTTGACAAACTTCGTCCCATTATTTGCTGCAGTACGTCTCTACAAACTTTTGTTGCCTAATTACCAATTACCGATTGATTTCCTCTTCCACATAAACAGTCAATTTCTCCAAATCTGGAAGTTCAATCAATTCTTGTTCCTTTTCCTTAACCGACACGGGCATCATCACAGGTTTACGGTGCTCGATCCAGCAACTCGCCAGCGGTAAAGTTTGTTCCAAATCTTCCAAAGGCCTCGGAATTACCATCACCGCGTTCAACTCGCCAATTCGCTCAGCTTCGTACATCCCGGCCTCTACGGCTACTGCTACATCTGCAACTGCACCGCGAATAATTGCCGTGCACAAACCGGCGCCAATTTTCTCGTAAGCTGCCAAGTGTACGTCTGCGGATTTGAGCATAGCATCGCAAGCACCGACCATTGCCGGAAATCCCCGCGTTTCGAGCAAACCGATCGCCTGATTGCTAAGCCGAGAATAATTGCCACTTTCGGAAAGTTCAGTCAGCCGAAAGCCGATCGGCAAAACCACTTCCAAATTAGCCAAAGGTCTAGGAATCACCAACTTAGAAACAAACTGCCCGAACTGTTCGGCAGTTTGAGCTCCAGCTTCCACAGCCAAACGCACATCCGAAATTCTGCCCCGGACGATCGCGGTACAGTGACCGGAACCAATTTTTTCGTATCCTACTAAAATCACTCCTGCCGACTTCAGCATCATGTCAGCAGTCCCCACAATTGCCGGAAAACTCTTGGTGGATACCAAACCCAAAGCAGTGTCTTTGAAGTATTCCTGGCGCTGCGATCGCTCTTCGTGACTGTTACGATCTGTTTGTCCGTCCATCTTCTATTACCCTTAGAAACTTCCCAAAATAAAAATTTGTTGATAGTTTTAGTTTCTCAGATGAGAAGACAGACTGCACGAGCTACAAGACACTGATTGCTGCTGCAAGGCCTGACAAATTGCTGAGCTACCAATAATATGAGATTACCTATTTATATTTGATCTTTCTGCCTTCAGCATAGCTGCCTTTTGCCGAAATGACGGCTACCCGGAACCGCCCGATAGAGTTTGGCCGTTTTCGTCCGATCGATTAAAAGCTTGCCGGTGCGGAAACAGCGTCCCCAACAGCCGATTGATGTGAGCTTGACCGTAGAGAATAGTCGGCGTTTCCCCTGGTTGGGGAGGCTCTGCGGTGGTGGATTCCGGCGGGTCTGGGGCAGTCTCCGGCTCCGTTTGAGGCGGTGTTGGGGCGGGTTGTGGCGGCTCGATCGGCTCGATCGGTCGATCGACTGGTGGCGTAGTCGCTTCGGGGGTTTCTGGTGATGTTGGCGCTGCTGTTGGCGCTGTTGCGGTTGCTTCTTCTGCAGCGGCTTGGCGGCTGGTATCTCCCATTAGAGAACCTGCTGGCATAATTTGCATTTTTTCGATACAAGGATTGATTAGGGTCGTTCCGGCGCCAATACAGGCATTTTCCCCGATCGTTCCCGCACCTACCACCAGCACCCCTGCACCCAGAATAACGCCCGCCGCGATTTCCAGAGTACCTTCACGGGCGTGAAGGATAACTCCCATACCGATACAGGCACCGGCGGCGATCGAGATCCGGCTGCCCGGAGCTGCTTGCAGGATTGCTCCAGGGGCGATCGCCGCACCCTCATTCACAACTACATCGCCACTCATCAAAATCTGAGAGTTGCTACTTAATTGCAGTGGCGATAAATACATTCAACTTCACCATGAAAGGAGCTATTTTTTTAGATCAAAGGACTTTAAATTATGGGTTTTTTCGACTAATAAATTTAACCATGTCAATCTAAGAAACGATAATTTACTAATACTGAGAAGATTGATGCTTTAACGTTTTCTAGAAAGTTCCAGAAGATTCTAGATTTTGGCCAGCCCTTCTCAATCGAGCTTTTTAACTATCTCAAATCCAACTTCAATCCGCTTGGATTTCTCCCGTGGGCACCTGTGCGAGGGCTTAACGGGAGAAACAAGCTAATTACCAGGCAAATTAAGGTCGTTGGATAATTTCTTCGAGGACCCGGCGCTTCGCCTTGGAGTCGATGCCAAGCAAACGGACGTACTCGCCACTGTGTTCTTTGAGACAGCTTTCGAGGGCAGAAATCACTTCAGATTCGCGGTTGGATGCGATCGGGGCACAACTGCTCCAAGAACCGGTGCGGAAACGGCGCGCGTCGGCGTGTTCCGTGCCAATTTTGTAGCCTTGGGAAAGCAGGTTGCGGATTTGGTCGATCGTCTTGCCGGTCAAACTTCCGTTGCTCGCCGAACCAGTCGAAGCTGCTTTGTATCCCGATGTTGCTGCCGACTTAGATGTTCCTGCCGGGTTAGCCGATTGACCAACCGGGCCGTCGGGACGCTGAATAATTTCTTCAACTATGCGTCGCTTAGCTTTCGGGTCAATCCCGATCAAGCGCACGTACTCGCCCGGGTACTCGTTCATCACAGCTTCCAAAGCGGCGATCGCCTCAGATTCGTTTCTCACTTGCAGCGAAGCCCCGCTTTGCCAAGAACCGGTGCGGAAGCGGCGCGCGTCGGCGTGTTCCGTCCCCACCTTGTAGCCTTGAGCTAGCAAGCCGCGAACCTGAGCCACTGTTTCGGCACTCAATTTTCCGCTTGACACGGAACCGCTATTGTGGTTGGAAGCTTGTGCAACTTTACCGTTAGATTGGTGAGTTTTCGCACCGTTAGAACCGTTAGAGCCGTTGTCTCCCGGTCTTTGGACGATTTCTTCTAGTACGCGGCGCTTGGCTTTGGTGTCAATCCCGATCAAGCGGACGTATTCTCCTTGGTGTTCAGCCATGCAAGCTGACAAAGCCGCGATTACTTCTGAGTCACGGGTTGAGGAAATCGGGCCGCAAGTGCGCCAAGAACCGGTACGGAAGCGGCGCGCGTCGGCGTGTTCGGCTCCCACGCTGTATCCTTGGGCTAGTAAATTGCGGATGCTATCGGCAAGAGTTGGACTCAATTGGGTGCCGGCATGGGTAGAATATTTGGTTTGATTCATGTTTGGGTTTGTACTTTTCTCGTTGCGAATTGGTGCTAGACAGGCGATGTTCTCAGCGCAGCGATAACCCGTTCTCAGAGCGTCATTGATGCCGATGACATGGGTTGCAAATTGAACGTCAGAATCTTGAACGTCTGGCAAGCGATCGGCTTGCTTCTGATTAGTGATGATGGCTCCCGAAGGCACGTACTTACCCGGGGGAATCTCCACATCTTTAATTAGTACGTGCATCATGACAATGCAGCCTTTGCCCACTCTGGCATTGAACACCGTAGAGCGAAAGCCGATAAAGCTATCCTCGCCCACGTAGGCAGGGCCGTGAATTAAACTCATGTGGGTGAGGGAAGTATTTTTCCCCACCCACACAGAATAGGATTTGCCGTCGTCTCCTGTGACTCGGCCTTGTTCTAGGCCGTGAATCACTACTCCGTCTTGAATGTTGCTTCCTTGTCCGATATAAAAAGGAGTACCTTCATCGGCGCGAATAGATGTCCCGGGGGCAATCATCACATTAGAACCGATATGCACATCCCCAATAATGTTAGAAAAGGAATGTACGAAGGCGGTATCGTGAATTTTGGGCTCAGCCAAGTTTTTCGACCAAGGCGTCGGGGGAGCCGCAACGTTGCGGACTGCCATAAATTAAGTTCTCCTAAGCTGAAAAATCTTTTTGTTAGTTGTTAGTTGGTAGTTGTTAGTTGTTAGTTGTTAGTTGTTAGTTATTTTTCCACTAACTGCTAACTGCTAACGGTTGCAACTAGCCGTATGGGTCGTCTTTTTTACTGTAAATGAGGCGGTTTTCTACATTGACAGTATCTATAATGCCTACTACCAGAGCATCGATCGGACGGTTTTCGCTTCCGGGTGCAATCCGGGCTGCGCTGCCTCGGGTTACTAAAACCCATTCATCGATACCAGCACCCACACAATCAGCGGCTACCTCATAGCCGGGAACTGGCGAACCTTCCTCATCGATGAATTGCAGCAGTAGAAATTTCGATCCTCTCAGCGTCGGCTCTTTTTGGGTACTGACAACTGTGCCGAGAACTTTGGCCATTTGCATTTTAGGTAATAGGTAATAGGTAATTGGTAATTGTCATTTTTACACTGTCACTTGTCTTTTTTTTATTAGCTCTGTCCTCAGTCCGCTGTCCGCCTTTTAGATCTTCGTCTAGTAACTAATGACTAATGACTCATGACTCATGACTAATAACCAATATCCCATACCCACCTCAATTAAAAATTAAAAATGCTAAATCAAAAACCTCGCGATTTTTAATTTTTAATTACCAAACGCCCCTCACCGCCGTGAAGCGAAGCTATCCCGTAGGGAATCGCCTATCTTATGATCTGTTGAGGGGGCGAATGCCGCTCACGCCTTCACGGAACTGTTCTACAGCTTCGGTGTAGCGAATCGGCAGCACGTACTCTAAGTTTTCGTGAGGGCGGGCGATAATGTGGGTGGACATCACTTGTCCGCCGTTAACGCGCTTCACTGACTCTACTCCGGCGGCGACGGAAGCTTGCACTTCGGAGACATCTCCTCTTACAATGACCGTAACGCGAGCGCTACCGATTTTTTCGTAGCCTACCAAGGTGACGCGGGCTGCTTTGACCATCGCGTCAGCGGCTTCTACCACTGCCGGGAAGCCTAATGTTTCGATCATGCCAACTGCAATTGCCATTGGTTTTACTCCTGATTGAATATTTGGGGAACTAAACAGTTAATTTTTGACGATCGCACAAATTTTCCTTAAACGAAATTTTTGTGCGCTAAGAACTTAGTAGCCTCGGAACTGTTCTACTGCTTCTGTATATCGAATCGGCAGAACGTATTCTAGGTTTTCGTGGGGGCGAGCGATGATGTGGGTAGAGACGACTTCTCCGCCGTTGACCCGCTTGACTGATTCCACTCCTGCTGCGACTGAGGCTTGGACTTCCGACACGTTGCCGCGCACAATTACGGTGACGCGGGCGCTGCCGATTTTTTCATAGCCCACGAGGGTAACGCGGGCAGCTTTGACCATAGCATCGGCCGCTTCCACAACAGCGGGAAAACCTTTTGTCTCAATCATTCCCACGGCAATTGACATTTTTGAATCTCCTTTGAGGATGAGCGAAATTACCGTTACAAATCTTTGAGAAATCTAAAAATTTGGACGGGGAGGCCCACATTTTTTAGTAATGCAGTGTAAAGCTTCCTATCCTATAAGAATAGGGGAATCTGTCCACCTTGACAATATAAACTAACATCATAATGTTTAATAACAAAAATTAAAATTTTTTATGTTACTTAAAATAATTTAATATTTATTTAATAATCTTAATATTTAGAGGGGTAGATACCGAGAGCGAGGGGGGATTAAAGTAAGTAAGAATACTCATAAAGTAGAGTTCGGTATGTGAAGCCGGAGCTGATCACTGCCTGGAAAATTGGGGATTTCAAAAGGGGGATCGCAGGGAAATCGGCAAAAAAGGCAGTCTTGACCCCTCGGCAGGGATTTTTTTCTTTGAGTGCCTCTTCTGCTCAGCCAGTAATTTTGTGTTGAGATAATTATCAGTTTTGATGCTTTAATGTATAGTTAATCTGGAGTGCAAATTATTTTGCCACAACTATACGATCGGCTTTAGTCAAAGTTTTAGGGCCTCGTGCGATCGCCCGCGACTGTTTTTGTATAAAGGCAGCCAGTAATTTCAAGTTTAAGGGATAAATTAAATGACTCAATTTCTCCTCCAAGCCTGTTGGTGGGTACCTTTATATGGCTTGATAGGCGCAATTTTAACTTTGCCGTGGTCTACGGGAACCGTTCGCAGAACAGGCCCGAGACCTGCAGCTTACTTCAATTTGCTGATGACGGTGGTGGCTTTCATACACGGGTCAGTTATTTTTACAGCGACTTGGGATCAACCACCCCAACAGTTGCTAGTGCACTGGGTGCAAGCAGCAGATTTAGATTTGTCTTTTGCAATAGAAATCTCCACCGTCAGCGTCGGAGCAATGGAGTTAGTTAGTGTTCTGAGTTTGCTAGCACAAATTTACGCTCTTGGCTACATGGAAAAAGACTGGGCGCTAGCTCGATTTTTTGGGCTGATGGGTTTTTTTGAAGCAGCAATTAGCGGCATTGCCATTAGCGACTCGCTGCTTCTAACTTACGCTTTGTTGGAAGTGCTGACGCTTTCAACTTACTTGCTAGTCGGGTTTTGGTACGCTCAACCGCTGGTAGTAACAGCCGCTAGAGATGCGTTTTTAACCAAGCGTGTAGGAGACGTGCCACTGCTGATGGGAGTAGTGACGCTTTCAACTTTAGCAGGAAGTTTGAATTTTTCCGATTTGGAAACATGGGCGGAAACTGCAACTTTGTCTCCCCTAGTGGCGACTCTTTTAGGTTTGGCTTTAATCTCCGCACCTACGGCCAAGTGCGCTCAATTTCCCTTCCATTTGTGGCTCGACGAGGCGATGGAAGGGCCCAACCCGGCTTCGATTATGAGGAATACGGTAGTTGTGGGCGCTGGGGCTTATGTTTTAATTAAACTTCAGCCTGTTTTAGCGCTGTCGCCCGTGACTGATGCGGTGCTGGTGGTGTTGGGTGCAGTGACTGCTGTTGGCGCTTCCTTGGTGGCGATCGCCCAAATCGACATCAAAAGAGCACTATCGCATTCTACCAGCGCTTCTATGGGTTTGGTGTTTATCGCCGTGGGGCTAAATCAAGTTGACATTGCTTTGCTGTTGCTGTTCGCCCACTCGATCGCCAAGGGCCTATTATTCATGAGCGTAGGGTCAATTATTGCCACAACTAACACTCAGGATTTAACAGAAATGGGTGGGTTGTGGTCGAAGATGCCTGCCACGACTACGGCTTATTTAGTAGGCGCTGCGGGGATGGTAGCCCTGTTGCCTCTGGGCAACTTTTGGGCGATGCGGCGCTGGCTCAACGGTTTTTGGACGGTGCCTTTGTGGCTGGTAATTGTGCTGCTTTTAGTTAATGGTTTGACAGCACTAAATTTAACTCGCATATTCGGTTTAGTTTTTGTGGGAAAACCGCAGCCGAAAACTCGCAGAGCTCCAGAAGTTGGTTGGCCGATGGCTTTGCCGATGGTAATTTTGACAGTGATGGGGCTGTTGGTGCCTTGGATGTTGCAGGAGTGGCAACTATTAATTAGTTGGACTGGGCCTTGGGCGGAAACGGGAGATTTTGATGCTTTAAATTTGCTTTTGAAGACGCTGGATACGCCGCTGTTGTTGTTATCTGGGTTGATTGGCGTTGCGGTTGGGGTGGCGATTTATTGGTACGGGGTTTTACCTCGACCGGTACGGCTGCCGGTGCCGGCGGTGCAGGATTTGTTTGCTTACGATTTTTATATCGATCGAGTTTACCGCTTGACTGTTGTTTGGGCTGTGGCTTCGATTTCTAAAATCAGCGCTTGGACTGATAAGTATGTGGTGGACGGGGCGGTGAATTTGTTTGGTTTTGCCACAATTTTCAGCGGCGAAGGGTTGAAGTACAGCGGCACCGGTCAGTCGCAGTTTTATGTGTTGACTATTGTGGCGGGGGTTGCTGTGTTGCTGGCGTTGATTATTTGGCAGTTTTAAACTGTAGAGGTTGGCAGATTAATTTTTCGGGGTTTGTCTGCTTTTTGTCTGATGTTATTTAATCTTAAACCGCAGATGAGGGCGGATGAACGCAGATGATTTTAGTCGGGGTTTGTCTCCTTTTTTATCTAGTTTTACTCAAAATCGATCGGCCACAATTCGGTCACCGCAACTTCCCAACCGGGCAAAAGTTCGGGAATTGAAATCATGTCGCCGTCTCTCAATACAACTGGCTCGGCTGTCGGAGTGTAAATTGTTATTGTGCGCTTGTCTGGGTCGATTAATATTCCTACTTTGGCTCCGAGTTCGATAAATGATAAAATTTTTTCTCGCAGGGGTTTGAGGCGATCGGACTGAGATTTGATTTCTACAACTAAGTCGGGAACGAGTTCGGCAAAATACCTTTTACTTTGTTTGAGGCGAGCGGCTACCACAAACGAAACATCGGGTGCTCTGATATCGGAATTGGGAAGGATAAACCCGCCCCTGGACTCAAAAACTCGTCCGAGTTTGCGAGGTTTGACCCAGTTCCCCAAAAGTCTGCCAAACTCAAGTCCAATTTCGCTCGATACAATGTCTGATGGGCCCATAAGGATAATCTTCCCGTCTACCAGTTCGAGTTGGTAGTCGAGATTTGCTTCCGAGAGTATAGCTTGCAGTTCTTCCAAGTCGGCAACGGTGAGGCGGGTGGAAGGAGAACCGGATTTAATTTGCAAATCTTCTCGATCTGTAAGACTTGAGGTCATAGGAGGATTCCAGAGACATTGGAATCTATGTTAACAAGAAAATCAGCCGATCGCTTTTATATGTAGTTGCTTTGCGTTAATGTTAAATATAGCTCTAAATACTGTGTAACAAAGGAAAGTATTAATTGATGCTCAGTGCTTTAATCTGGATACCAATGTTGGCTGCTGCCCTGATTGGGTTCTGGCCCGGTTCAGTGAGTTCTAAAATAGTTCGGAATGTCGCGATCGCCATTGCGGGTATAACTTTTATTCTATCGGTGATTTTGGCAGTTCAGTTTGATGCCAGTACCAGTCAGTTGCAGTTTTCGGAATTTATTCCTTGGATAGATGTTTTGGGATTGAATTACAATCTCGGTGTTGATGGTTTGGCTCTGCCTTTGGTAATTTTAAATACTCTGCTGACAGCGGTAGCTATTTACGCTACGGATGAGTCGATCCGCAGACCTCGACTTTATTATTCTTTGATTCTGTTAATTACTGGCGGCGTAACAGGGGCTTTTTTATCTCAAAATTTGCTGCTATTTTTCCTGTTTTTTGAGGTAGAATTGATTCCGCTTTACCTGTTAATTGCGATTTGGGGAGGCGAGCGCCGGGGTTATGCTGCTACTAAGTTTTTAATCTATACTGCATTTTCGGGAATTGTGCTGCTGGCTGCTTTCTTGGGGACTGGTTGGCTTAGCGGTGCTTCAAGTTTCGATATGGTTGGTCCAGCGGGCGCATCGCATTTGCAAGGAGGATTGCCATTGCCTTTGGTAAGGCAAATTATTTTGCTGGCAGGGGTGTTGCTGGCTTTTGGCATTAAGATGCCTTTGGTGCCTTTTCATACTTGGCTGCCGGATGCTCACGTCGAAGCTTCGACGCCGGTTTCGGTGCTGCTGGCGGGGGTGCTTTTGAAGCTGGGAACTTATGGGATGCTGCGCTTTGGTTTGGGTTTGTTTCCGGATGCGTGGGCGGTGGCGGCGCCGATTTTGGCGAGTTGGGCGGTGGTGAGTGTGCTTTACGGGGCGAGTTGCGCGATCGCCCAAAAAGATATGAAAAAAATTGTAGCTTACAGTTCGATCGCTCACATGGGCTACATTTTGTTAGCTAGCGCCGCAGCTACTCCGATTAGTATGCTGGGAACTGTTTTACAAATGGTTAGCCACGGCTTAATTTCGGCGCTACTATTCTTAACCGTCGGCATTGTTTACAAAAAATCCGGCACTCGCAACATCGATGTGCTTAAAGGTTTGTTCAATCCCGATCGCGGTTTGCCGATGATTGGCAGTTTAATGATCCTCGGCGTGATGGCTAGTGCCGGCGTTCCTGGTTTGGCTGGATTTATTGCTGAATTTTTGATGTTTCGGGGCAGTTTGCCAGTGTTTCCCGTGCAAACTTTGCTCTGCATGATCGGCACTGGTTTAACTTCAGTTTACTTTTTAATTATGGTCAACCGCGCCTTTTTCGGCCGCCTTTCGGATTTGGTGGTAAATTTGCCGCAAGTCCGCTGGCGCGATCGCATTCCTTCGCTGGTTTTAGCAATAATTATTGCAATCATGGGAGTGCAGCCGGGAGTTTTAGTTGCTTTGAGCGAGAAAACTGCGATCGGAATGGTAGCTAATGTGCCACCGCAAGTTAAAGTGATTGCTCACAACTTAGATTGATAGGATGTCCGGTCGATCGACCCCAATCCAATTCGTTTGTAGTGAGAATACAAGTCATCCTACAATTGTGAGGATGGCCATACTCACTACAAACAAACGCCGCCTACATAAACCGTAAAAATCCCGCTTTCTTCGAGATAGAGTGCCTCCTGGAGGGTAGGTATTTTTATATCACTAAAAAGTAAAGGTTTGTGTTTTTATGTAGCAAACATTACCAAAAATGATATAATAGCAGAGTTATAAACAGTAAAAAAATAGTTTTAAATTCAGGCTAAATCCCGATGAAAAGTACCGTATTAAAACCGTCTGCCCATCCCCTAGCCGCATACATTGACCTCTTGGAATCAGGCAAAGCTTTACTGCCTGAATCTACGGAAAATGTAGTTGAAGTTGTCGGCGTTCTTAAAAGTTATGCTATTGTTCTAGATGCCTATTCTCGCAATCTCAATTATATTGCCGAAGAACAGTTTTTAGTGCTTTTTCCGTTTTTTAAATATTTCAATGGGGAAGTCACTCGGCCGAAGTTAATGCGCTATTTGTGGCACGATCGCATAAATTTTGAGTATGCGGAATATTGCATGAGAACAATGCTTTGGCACGGCGGCGGGGGTTTGGACAGTTATTTGGATTCCCCGGAATTTAGCAGTTTGGCCGAAAAGGCGATCGCGGCTAAGCTGAAAGGCAATTTTTTCATGCAGGGACTCCATAAAGCATTTCCTGATTTTTTGCCGGAACAAGTGCGGATGCTGGCTTACTACACGGGTCTCGGTCAGTTTTGGCGGGTAATGAGCGATTTGTTTATTGATTTGTCCGATCGCTACGAAGCCGGTAAAATTAAGTCGATCGCTGACGTAGTTGATTTTGTCTTAGCAGGTTTGGTTAGCGCTGCCAGTCTACCAATTACCTACAGCGTCAAGATTCACGGTCAAGTCTACGATATCATTCCGGCGGCCGCTAACTTGACATTTTTACCAGATGTAGCAGTGCCTTATGTAGAGTCAATTTTCTTTCGGGGTACAGCTTTTTTTGGCACAGTTTCCTACAACGCTCAAGCTCATCAAATCCCGGAAAAACAAAAAGATTTTGCCTACGGGGCTTTGTTTGCTGATCCTTTACCTATTGGAGGTGCAGGGATTCCGCCAACTCAATTGATGCAAGATATGCGGCATTATTTGCCGGAGTATTTGCACGAAGTTTATCGCACTAGCTGTCGCGGTGAAGACGATGTGCGGGTGCAAATTTGTCAAAGTTTTCAAAAGTCGATGTTTTGCGTGACGACGGCGACTATTTTGGGTCTAGCACCTCATCCAATGAAGACCTCCGATCCAGAGGAAAAAAAGGCTAATCGAGCTTATTTGGAAGGTTGGATGGATAGATTTGGGAATTCTCGCTTGGATTGGGCCAATCAGCCAACTAACCGGGCTTGTCAGTTGTTCCCAGAACGGTAGAAGGGCGACTGGTTTTGAGGGCGCAATGTCTCTAGGAGTTGCAACCATATTACCTGAAGAAAGCAATTGCTTTCTTTTGGAGGGCGAAAGCTCATCCGGGCTATCGAAATGATATCACGTCTTGTCAAATAGCCCTTATAAGGCAAGTAGTGAAAACTTCAGTCCTCAAACTTTTATGAGGACTGAAGTCCTCACTACCAAACAATTTTATAGTAGTCATTTTAGCGGACATAATATGACATGATAAACTGTTTGTTTTCGGGTCATTGTGATTGCTTTCATAAGAGATATATCCGCTAACGCTTAGACTGGTAATGACAGGATAAAGCACTTCTTATTTCCGAACTATCTAGATTCGGACTAGAAGACTCAGACCGTGAGAGTCCGTGCCACAAGTTCCCAGCAAACCATAAGTTTCTGCTAAATCTTTGACTAAAGCAGTCTGTATGGGACTGGGTTTCCAAGGATTGGGATTAGCGTAAGCATAGTAGGTTTCTACACCGTCGATGCCGAAACTGGCTGCTTCTGGGATTAGTTTATCTGCAGTCAATCGATACCTGCAAGGATGTGCGAGAACTGCTAAACCTCCTGCTTCATGAATAGCTTCAATTACCCTGGCTGCGGAATAACAATAAGTGCCTTCTGTACTTTTACCTCGTAGGTAGGGTTTGAGACTGGGATGTTGCGGATCGAAGGCGTAACCGAGAATGTGTACCTCATTGTTGAGCAATTCGGCATTAATTTCAGCGCCTGTCCAGAGACTAGGTGCTTCGCTATTTTGGTCGGGATGGTTTAATTTCCAATTATCCAGCCAAATTTGAGCTTTAACGTAGCCTTGGGTGCTGTGGTGGTCGGTGATAGCTAAGCCTTTGAGACCTCCGGCTATGGCTTGTTCCATCAATTTCTCTGGCTGCAATCGCCCGTCGGAGTAGACTGTGTGCATATGAAAATTATAGGAACCCGGACAGCTATCGGCCTCAATTGTCTGAAAGACTTGTTTGAGTGCTGAGATATTCTGGGCTTCTGGTTTGAGACTAGAAGCGGGGGAGGTAGCGAAATTGACAGCCATAAACGTTATTATAGAAAAAACTAGCTTTGTTTAATATATCTAATAAATTGATATGTTGCACCTGTGGCAATAGTCGGCTGTAGGATTGAAACATCTGGCGGATTGTTGCGTTCGGCACAAGATATCAATTCACTCGCACATCTAGCACAATTCTCTATCCAGGATTTTATCGTCCGGTGGGGGCGGGTTTATGAGATTATTGATTTTAGGCCATTTATAGTTGGTAAAACTCGCCTCTACAGGTTTATTGAGAATCCCACAAGATATCAATTTACGCGCACTTATGGCATCATTCTTAACAACAGGCTTTCCGGCCTGTTCCACAAAGAGTAAATTTTCTTGTGGGAAGTAGGGGTTGGGCATCCTGCCCCCCCTTAAAAGGTTTGTGGAAAATGCCACAAGATATCAATTCAATCACACTTTAAACCTGCATCTGCGGCTGTGGGAAATTCGTTCGGCACAAAGGTAACGCCATATATTGCTGTAGAACAGGGTACAATATGCGCTACTCGTTTAGGAGGGTTTTTCCGATTTCCAGTCTTCAAGTCAAACTCAATTATACCCGTGGCTCCTTCGGCTTTAAAGTTTGGATCTGCTAAGGTTTTTTGCATTCCTTCACGGCTGGGTTCCGGCTGCATTTCTAGGGCTTTAATCAGCGTCCGGGCGGCGTCGTAGGTTAAGGCCGATCGAGTATTCACCGGGCCTCCCCACAATTTTTCCGCGTTGACAGGAAATTTTTTGTCAAAGCTTGCTAGCGGATGCCAAAACAGGGATATTCCCAGTTTTTCAATAGACTTTAGCTGTTTTGCTACTTCTAGCGTTCTCGGCTCGTACAGAGTCCAGGGCCCGACAATCCAATTGCGATCGCCGTTAGCTTTAATCATTTCGATCGCATTTTCCAGGGAATTAGTGACTTGACCGTCGGGAATGAGAAGTAATGCTGTTTTTCCGGCTGTCTCAACTTTTTGGATGGCTGCTTCGGCGTTAAAATTATTTTTAGATAAGTCGTAATAATTACTTATTCTAAAAGTCGAGCCTCCTTTTGCTTCAAATTGCTTTTTGAATTCTTCCCACAAAGAAGCGCTGAATGGACTGTTGGGATTGTAAAATACTGCGACTTTTTTCTCACCAACCAAAAGCAGTTGATTTGCCAAAGATTCAGCTTCTATGCTAGTTGTCGGAGCCGTCCTAAAGAAAAATTTTCGAGGTTTTCGCGTCAGTTCTTCTGTGGTGCTTCCCGGAGAAATGGCGATTAGTTGATTTTGATTGTAAATATCGACTGTTTCCACAGTCATGTCGCTGGTGTAGTGTCCGATGACTGCTAAAATATCGGGCTGGGCGACCAGTGAATTAGCCCTCTGAACGGCGTAGGGTTTGAGATTTCCGTCATCAGCAATGATGACTTTGAGACCTTTTTTTCTAATAGCTTTTGGTTGGAGAAATCCTTGACCGGGAAAATCTTTATTGCTGCTGTCATTGGGTTGGATGAGACCTAAATTAACTTCTGTTTGTGCTTGAGCAATGCCGCGCAGCAGTTCTTCGGCTAAATTTGCGTTGAGGATGCTGCCGTCCAGATTTCTGCGGATGGGAACAACAATTGCGATCGTGTAATATTCTGCATTTATTGCCTTCAGCAGGGCATTGTTGATGTAAATTAAAGTTTCTGGATCTCTGCGGTCTTCCCGCCAGGACTGTTTGAGCAATTTTAAAGCTTCGGGATAATTTGAGTCGCCAAACTCATTGATTCCTCTTTGTTTTGACCACAGGGCGGAGGTTTGCACTAGGAGTTTTTCGCCGGAACTTACACCATCTGCGGAGGGTGTAGCCAGCATTGGTTGCGGGGAAATTCTGGGGATTAGCGGGGAAATTCTGGGGATTAAAAGTACGATCGCCCCAAAAGCCGCAATTCCCGCAAAGCCGAACAGCAGCCAGCGAAAGCGCGATCGCAACTTCCGCGAAGTTTTGCGTAACTCGGGCCGTGCGACGATCGACAAATCTAAGTCTTGTAAAACTTCATGCACAGATTGGTAGCGGTCTTGAAAGTGGAAACGCACCATCTTGGTTAAAATATTTTTGAGCTTGTCGCTAACAGGTTCAGATATTAAATAATCCCAGACAATTTCACCAGTTTCGGGGTCTTGCGGCAGATAGGTGGGACGCCGCCCGGTGAGGGCTTGAATCGCGATGATTCCTACTGCATAAATATCATTGTAGGGTTGCGGGAGAGACCGCGTATCGTGTTGTTCAGCAGGCATATAACCCCTGGTGCCGATCGCCTGCGAGCTGAATATTTCACCAGTAGAGTTAGAGGTAAAAGTGCCTATTTCTTTGACCGCCCCAAAATCAATTAAAACAATTTTTTTATCTGTTTTGCGCCGAATTAAGTTAGAAGGTGTAATATCGCGGTGAATAATATTTTCTTGGTGGACGGACTTTAATATTTCCAGAACTTCCCGCAAAAAAGCAACGGTTTTTTTCTCATTCCACCGATCGCCCGCAGTGAGTTCTTGACTAAGCCGATGTCCTTTAACGTATTCTTGCACTAAGTAAAAATAATCGTTTTCTTCAAAGCTATCGAATAATTCGGGAATGCGCGAGTTGTTGCCGAGACGGCGCAAAGCGCTAGCCTCCCTTTCAAATCGGTTCCTTGCCCTCTCCAAGACGCGCGGATCGTTCGATGGGGGAAAAGGAATTTCCTTAACAACGCACAGAGGATTATTAGGTTGGTTTATTTGTACAGCCGTGTAGGTTCTAGCAAACCCTCCCTCTCCCAACAAAGCGAGAATTTCGTACCTTTCATGCAGGATATGCCCTAAGTTGACACACATAAATTTTCCAACACCTCTTGACAGGCTGCGGCTTTTAATGTTGATTATAAGGACTTAAACCAAAAATTAGTCCCTTTTATGGTAAAATCCATTGTAGTGTAGTTGGCGCTTCCACGTCGAAAAACTCTCATAAAGGAAACAGCTCCCACCGCCATGCCCCCATGCTTGGATAAATGGTGTCGTCGCGAGAGACGATGTTTTTACCCACAAATCCCAAAAAACGGGGTTTACCCTAATCATAGATGACTCAGGTAATGGCGAAAAAGTGGCTCTTTAACTGCAATAGTTGGCCGACAATATATGGCGTGAAATCACCAAAACTGATAAATGGGTAGTCTTAGTAACTAAACATTTATATGAGGGAGTAAAAAGTCTGTCATTAGATGTAAACTTTTAAGCATTTAAACTATGAGCAGAGCTTTACCTTTTAAAGTTAAGACTGTTAATACCGTCGCAGTTGGTAGCAGTGCTAGGAAAAATTATCCCGGTAATTTTAAACGGCGTCGGAAAGAACGATTGGCTCCTTCTAATGGTTTTAAGCTCGAATGTTTTGGCTTCCTTTGATTCCTTTACAAAGCCAATAAAAGAGCGGTGTAAATTCCAGCACCAAGAGCAAATGCCCAAAACCGACTTTCTCGTTCTTCTGGCAATTCTTCTTTGAGGACGTTGAGAACAATTCCTCCGGCTAAAAAAGCAAATAAAACTGCGATCGCAGTTTTTCCAATTTCCGTAGCGCTACCCAACACCCACCCCACAATAATAGCTGCTGCTAGTATCCAGCGCCCGATGCGGTCATAAATATGCTTGTGGTGTTCCCGCAAACCAGAGTCGTTCACTGCAAAGTGCAGTGCCATTGCACAAGAAAACAACAGCAGATTGGTAATGCCCGGTTGTTCCCGATGCACCAGCAGATAGCCAATCAGAGCGTTGTAAATTGAAAAAGAGGCAATGTGCAACCAAAAAACACCAAGACTGGTCACATCCTCTTCGCCACGCTGACGAGATAAATTTGCCATTTGCTCCAGGCCGTAAAATACAGTCAATCCTAACAAAGCTATTAAATAAACGTGGTGTTCTAGATAGGAAATAACTCCTGCTTCTACTTGCTCTAATACCACTTGGTGCAGATTTAATTCCGGTAAAATATGCACAAAAACATAAGCTACCGAAACCCCACTTGCTGCTGAAAGCCAACCACTGCGAGGAATAGGAGCAAACCGCAACTTGCCGGAAAATAAATGTGTCAGCGCTAAACCAATGGCAATCAGCGCGGTTAAAGCTAAAGTATTAGGAGCCGATCGCAAAGCTGCTGCTATTACCATAATTCTGCTCAACCAAATTAATCATCTCCTAAAGCTTTAATGACTTGGTAATACTTCTCTTGGACATCTTTCTGGTCTTGCTCCTGAGAGATTTGTTCGCGGCTAGTATTTAAAATCATCTCCGCCTGACGGCGTAAAGCTTTTCGTTGTTTGGAATTGCGGGTGTAAGTGGCGATGCAAGCTATAGCTTCCAATAAGCGAATTGTTACCGCCACATCTGATTTACTGTACTGGCGAATTTGGTTAAAGGCAGCATCAATTAACCCTTCAAATGTCACTCCTTCAACAATGACGCGCAAATTATGTTCATCGTCGTAGCGATAGGGCGAGGGAAAATCCCTTTGAGCGAGGCGGGATAATCCGGCGCTGAGTCGATCGATACACCGAATCGCAGTAAACGGATCGTTGACAGCAGGAGAAATCGCACGCAAGGCAATTTCAACTAATTGATCGATTGGAAATTCTACATCTTGATATTCAGTCCGTTCTTTGCCCAGAATAAAAGCATCGTTAATCTGTTGGTTCAAGCTTTGATTCACCTGTTTTTCCGGGAAAACCCTCGCTAAATCGCTGCCATTGACGATAAACTTTCCCGGTCGAGTTGTAAGACGTACAAGCAGATTGTAATGACGGGAAATTTTCATTAATTCGTCGTCATCGATTGCTTGTAAATAACCCTCGCCAGTCGCTTTGATTGAACTTGCTTCCGAGTCAAAATTTGCAGGAATTTCTACCATCTGTCGCGAGTTTTTCGCCTTACCTTCTCCAATTTTTTGGGGAAACAGACGCTCTAGAGCTTTGTCTAAATCCCCACTAACCTGAGTAATTACATGGGACGCTTGAATAATGGTTGATGCGTGATGGATAAAGTAAATCAGTACGCCGATACTGGCAATTGCCAATCCGGTACCAACTGTAACCGAGAGTTGGGGTACAAAGAGACTGTATCCTTCTCCTTCTCCATGAATGGTTCGCAGTACGAGTAAACAGTAAATAAACGTGCCAATGAAAGTGCCAAGCACGATTTGATTGCCCGTATCCTGCATAAAATTACGCAGCAATCGGGGACCAAAATTTGAACTCGCCAACTGAAGCGCCACAATAGTAATGGAAAAAGCTGTAGCAACAACGCTGACCATTGAACTGGCAACCGATGAAAGAACTGATCGCGCACCATCGGCTCCACCCGTGTAAATCCACCTCCAGTTTGGTGTATTACCCGTGCGGTCAAGTGTCAGCATTGCGATCGCTAAAATCATCGACGCCACCGCCATCAACGTTGGGATAAACCAGTAGCTAGAGTGCAGCGAGTCCCAAAGTTTGCTTAATTTGACATTTTTCATGAGTTGGGGTGGGGTTAAGATTGTCCGTTGCCGTCTTGTTGCGATCGCTGTTCAATTAGTTGTCGCAGAGAACCGCTGATGCTGCGGGGTTTGGGAACTTCGCCATTACCAGCGGGCCATCCTTCCCGTTGACGTTTGCGATCGCCATCCGTCTCTTCGGTTTGATCGTGAAATAAAATTTGCTGCGTAGGAAAGGGCAAGTCGATGCCATTGGCAGTCAGCTTTTCCTTAATCGCAGAAAGTACCTTGTCCCGCGATCGCAGATCGTCCATTCGTCGTGGCGGAGCAATCCACCATCGAGCGCGGATATTGACGCTACTTCCTGCAAGTTCCATCAGCAGCACGTCAGGAGCAGGGTCATTCAAAACCTCATCCACACTCTGCAGGGCTTCCATCATTAACTGCTTGGCTCGGTGAATATCATCGCCGTAGCCGATACCAACGTCGTATTCCATCCGGCGTTTATCAAAGGCGGTATTCACAGTAACAGAATTAATGAACAATTCCGCATTGGGAACTACAATCCGGCGACCATCATAGGTTCGGATTGTTGTAGCGCGAGTTTCAATATTTTCTACGGTTCCCTCAAAGTTTTTAAACACAATCTGGTCATCGATTTGGAACGGTTCCGTCAAAAGAATTAGGATACCAGCTAGGAAGTTTTGTAAGATATCGCGAAAGGCAAAACCAATCGCTACCCCGCTAATTCCCAGCAGTTGCACCAAATCGCCTGCTTTAAATGTGGGAATTATAATCGACAAGGCAATAAACAGACCAACCAGAACAGTAATACCCTGCGCTAACCTTCCCAACACCAGTCCCAAATTCCGGGATTGGCGGTGGTTGCGGGTAAGCCGCCTGACCGCTCTCTTAATTGACCTCCCAACAAAGAAAAAGATTCCGAAAACAACTAACGCTAGTATCATATTAGGCAGCAGGACAATGAAGCCATTGATCATGCTCTCAATCTTGTCCCAGACTCCGGATATTTCTGCTGTCATACAACTTCCTCTTGCATCAGTCGTTATTGATAGTGTTAAAATTCGCCCTGTCAAACTCTATCTTAAGGCTGTAGATTACTGTAAATATTGGGGATAGTGCGTTACGCAGAAAGCTAACACACCAACAATTTTTTTCAAGTGGATATCGAAGCCACATCTTGACCGTTGAGTTTTTCTGCGATCGCATCCAGCACCCTCTGTTCTGCTTCGGAAACCTCTCCGCGACTTTCGGCAATGCGACGGCATTGAGCTAATAGCGGTACTGCAAAGTCGGGGTTAAGTTGCTCTAACAATGCACCCAATGGTTTGGGGGACTTGATGTTAGCAGCAATCCTTTTGAGAGAATCGGCATTTAATTGGAATGCCTTCAATTCTGGCAGAATATCTTCCCAGTTTTTGTTGGGATAACTAGCCAAAATCATGTGAACCATAATTTGATCCATCCCTGCTTGCTGCGCGATCGCCACATCGAGATATTTCTCGCTTTGTTGCTGGATCGCTTGCAGCGTTTCGGTTCCAGGTTCTGCAGTATCTTCCCTCAGTTTGGCTTCGTAAAACTGGCGCGCCGCATATCCCAGCGCGTACAGCATCGTAGCATTCGTACTCGCACCAATCATCGCGCCAGCCAGCGGTACGTTGCGTAAAAAGCCCAAACCAGCTCTCATTGCGTTGCTACCGCCTAGCGCTAACCCAAAAATTGCCAAAACCTCCCCTTTTCGGGCTGGCTGTTGCAAATCCATCCCATAAGCGGCGGCAATTTCATAAACCATTTCGGTTTGAATCGCAGTAGTCGCGGCTAAATCGATCGCCAGCAGTGCAGCCGCGACACCGGGTAAAATGCTGCTAGCAAATCCGACACCACCGGCGTGGAGCGCTTTTTCCACCATAATGCGATGAGCAATTTCGCTGGGATCTTCATTGGGATACTTTTGTTGGAGTTCCTTGACTTGAGCTTCGGCTTTGGCTAAGTCGATGCGATCGCTGACCCCAACTAACCAATCAAGCCTGAGTACCCCTGCCACTTGTTTAACAAAGGGAAGATTGCCAACATAAGTTACCGCATCTCCGGTTCCTTGCGTCGCTTTTCCAATCAATCGATAAGTTTGTTTAGCCGCAGCTTCCCCCAGATTAAATGCTGTGTCAACAACCGCTTTGCCTGTATTCAGTGCAGATTCTGTTGTCTCGGCAATGAAATTTAACAAACCAGGTTTTTGCTGTGAATTAGTTTCTTTTTTTGGGCTTGATTGGTGATCCATCACTGTTTTTTCAATTAACTACAATACGCCAGGTTTTCTGCTTGGACGTAGCCTCTCAGAGGCACTGTAATCGGCACCCAACCATCCGTTCCTACACCTTCAATCGTCACTCTTCGTCCATTCGCGACGACTCCAACGCTTTCCCCATCAGTGGAAGGTGCTTGATGCACATTAATTCCTGTTTGGGCTGCAACTTGGCGGCAGTTAGTAGGAGGCGGGGGAGTTGCGACTTCACACGCTCCGAGAAAACCACCATATACGTAACCTTGTATGGGGGCTGTAATTGGTATCCAGCCATTCTCACCAAGACTTTGAATCGTCACATTTCGCGCGGAATTTATGAGGCCAATCGCTTCGCTGTTAGCCGTTGGTTGTCGCCGAACATTAAGACCATTCCTCGCAATAACCTGGCGACAGCTATCCGGTACTTGCGCTAGTAAAGATTCACCTTGAATCTGTGTTTTATTTGTATCAGCGGCGAACGAGGGAGCAACTAAAACGGTTGCCGTTAACAATATCGAACTTGTTAACCTTGTATATTTTGGCCAGATCCTCTGCTCTTGCATCGCTTTATCTCCTTTTAAATCTCTATGCCAAAACCTTAGAAAAGGTTTTTAGCTCGTTCATCTTCTCCAAGAAAGGATGAATCATCATCACAGTGGTATAAAATCATTCGACTCGCTGCTGTGCTTGTTGAATTTTCTGGTTTTATCATCGCTAATCAAGCATAAACGCGAGGTTTGCGAGCGCCAACAGCACCACCACTCATTGCCGCTGCCAAACCCAGCAAAGAGCCAACTAGAAATGACCAAGCAGCTTTAGCTGTATTACCAGCTATATCGCGAACTTGATTTGAATCTACATTCGGCGCTTGATTCGGTATATTAACGCCGCCCTGTTGTTGTACTTGATTGGCAATTTCTCCAGCATTAGCCGCGGCAGCGCCAACAGCACCCGATATCCCGCTTGCTAATAACCAAGAACTAAGTGTTAATGTAGCTCCCCAAAGAATTGCTGCATTCAAAAGTGCTGTTTTCTTGGTCATAGGGCCGCAGCTTTGAGCCATCACCCAACCGCCTAAAAATAGGGAAATCAGCAAACTGATAATCGACCAAATTACGACCCCAAAACCAACGGAACCTGCATCCGCCCCTGTTGCACCGGCGCTTAATCCGATCGCCATTGCCAAAGCGCTTAAAATTAGTTGAGTGCCCAGAGCGATCGCAATTCCTGCCAGAATTGGCCCCCACCTCACTTGGTCGTGGTAATCCACCAGCGGATTGACGATTGTAGGATCAGTGAGGTCACTGCCCGATCGATCTGGATAAGTCATAAAAGATTAACCCCTGCGTTACGTGGTCATTTTTTTTCTTGAAGGTAATTTAATTTTACTTAATCATCATTACCAGAATATCTACCGATGGGCATAATATTTTTAAGTTAAAAATTTTAAATATCACAAGTAGTAATTTCGCTCATAAAAGCGAAATCTCCTTTAAAAAAAAACCAGCAGCTCGTTTAGAGATGCCCTTAATTTTGTAGGATATCCCCTAGTTAAGGTGATAATAAAACCTAATAAATCCTTGTGAGAGTTGGTGGCAGAAACGTTGTAGGTTGGCTCCACCCAACCTAAGAATGAGTAGATAAATTTCTTACATTTAGTACAGGACGGCTAAATTCATCTACCTAAAGATAGAAAAATATAAATAAATATCGCTATCTTGATGATTTTCAATTTGCTGAATCATTCATAAGAAGGAAGTATTAGAACTGATATCTATCTAAAGTAGGTACACAAGTGGATGTAGATAGTACAGGAAACAACAATGTTACTTTACAAAATTGAGGATTTTAATCCCAACTACCGCGAAGCAGCTTTTGATGAGGACGATATCAAAGGGCTGGATGTGTATGCCGGAAATACCGATGATAAAATTGGCACGATCGATACTGTGCTGGTAGATGAGACAGGACGTTTCCGCTATTTTGTGGTAGAGACTGGTTCTTGGATTTTTGGCAAAAAAGTTTTACTTCCCATCGCTCTTTGTCGCGTTGATTTTAAGGGGCGGCGCGTTTACGCTACAGGTTTGCAGAGTAAAGACCAAGTGGAAAAACTACCCAGGTATGAGCATGGGACGGCAGTTGATTACGATTATGAAGAACAAGTGCGGGGTATTTATAGGACTTCAACAGTAGAAGCATCTGTACCAGTAGAAGCATCATTACCTTTAGAAGGACCTGTTCCCGTTTCGAGAACGCATTCTGTCTCGCCTCAATCTAGTAATCCTGCTTATGACAGGGATACCTATACTTACGATAGAGAGCCTGAATTGTATCAAATGAACGAACAGGATAATCAAAAACTCAAACTGTACGAAGAACGATTAGTTGCAGATAAAACCCGTCGCAAAACAGGCGAGGTAATAATTGGCAAACAAGTTGAAACCAAAACGGTACAACTGGAAATTCCTGTAGAAAAAGAGCGAGTTGTGATTGAGCACACTACTCCAGAATATGCAGGGAGTCGAGTAACTCCAGATACCGCCTTCAAGCAAGAAGAAATGGCACATTTTGAAATCTACGAAGAAAGTGTCAATATCAAAAAGCAAGCGTTCGTGCGCGAGGAAGTGCAAATCAGAAAAGAAGTTGATCAAGATACGGTTGAGAAAACAGACACAGTACGTCGCGAAGAGTTAGATGTTGTAAAAACCGAATGGGAATCGGATATAAAACAACGTAATCCGCTTTAACTCAGCCAAATAGAGTCGTTAAAAATGCAAAAATCAGGAGGATATTTATCATGTCTAATCGCAGGCATTTACCGTCAATCAGCGTAGCCTTTTTAGCTTTAGCCGTTAGTGTCAGTGGCACTGGTTTTGTGCTAAGTTCCCAGCAAGTTGCTGCTCAACAAGCTAAATCAAAATTTCCTGATGTACCGCAGAATTACTGGGCGCGTCCGTTTATTCAGTCCTTAGCTGAAAAAGACATTGTTACCGGATATGTAAACGGAACTTTTAGACCAAACCAGGCGGTGGATCGGGATGAATTTTCGGCGATGATCCGCCAAGCTTTTAATCGAGCCAGCATTAGAAAGATACCGAGTGGAAGTTACTTTAAGGATGTGCCTAAAAACTACTGGGCAGAAACTCCGATTCAAGAAGCTTATGAAGCGGGATTTATGAATGATTTTCCCGGAAAGGAGTTTCGTCCGAAGCAGCCCTTGACTAAAGCACAAGCATTAGTTGTGTTAATGAGGGGTTTAAATATGGATTACAATCCCGCTGTTGTCAAAACTGATCAAGCTGCTGCAACTCCAGCAAAGCAAACTCCAGTAAATAAACGTCGAATTGCTAGGAACCGTTTGGCATTTCCCTTCGCAGCGACTGTTTTGATGCAGCCGTTATTACCTGTAGTGGCAAGGCTGCAGCCTGCGGCTGCGCCCGCATCTAAACCGGCTAAGGCTGTTCCACCAACAACGACAAAAGCTGCAACTGCGCCTGCTAAAAATTCGGCATTAAATTTTCTCAAGTCGTACTATAAAGATGCCGAGAAACTTCCTAAATATGCGGTTGAGCCAGTGGCAGCAGCGACAAAGGCAAAGATAGTGGTCAACTATCCAGATCCCAGAGTTCTTAATCCGAACGAGTTGCTCAGTCGGGGTAGTGCTACTGCCCTAATTCATCAAGCTTTGGTCAATCAAGGTCAGATAGAACCGCTTCCCGACAAGGAAGCTGCTAAGTACATTCCTAACAGTCCACGTCGCTAGTTCTACCATCAACATTAACTTTTTTACCCCTGGATTCGATTGGCTCGAAACCAGCGATAGCCGTAGGGTTCTAAGGGAATAGATGGCGAGTCGGCATCGAGAGATTCATACAGCCGATCGCCAAATAAATCGCACAGATGGCTGTATTCGTTAGATTTGAGCGTAGCGGTACAAGGTTTGTCGGCTAGATTGTGGACAGCAATCACCGTCCTGCCTTGCCAGTCGCAGCAGTGGGCTAACACCGAGGGAGAGTCGGTTTCGAGAATGTGCCACTTGCCCCTACCCAACTCAGGACATTGCTTGCGGATGCTGATTGCACGTTCCATCCAGTTAATTAATGAGGCAGGATCGCGCTGCGCTGCGACGACATTGACTTGTTTGTAACCGTATTCTCCGTTGGCGATCGCAGGTCGGGCCAGGGCATCACTTGCAGCCGTCGAGAAGCCACCATTCGCTGCATCTGACCATTGCATCACCGTGCGAACGCTGTCTCGACCTTCCAGCGAAAGGTCATCCCCCATGCCAATTTCTTCGCCATAGCGCAGCATGGGTGTACCAGGCAGGGTGAAAAGCAAACTGTAGACCAGTTCAACCCGGCGACGATCGCCTCCCATCATCGGTGGTAAGCGACGACGAATCCCCCGCCCGAAAATTTGCATAGTTTTCTCAGGGGCAAATGCTGCAAAAATTTCCTCTCGTTCCGATGAAGTAATGCGGTCTAGCGTCAGTTCATCATGATGGCGCACAAAATTAAGCCACTGACAAATATTAGGAATATCCGGTAAGGTTTTTAGTCCCTCGCGCAATGCTGTAGATTCTTGACGCGCCAGGGCCAAAAACAGATGCTGGTTCAGCAAAAAGTTGAACAGGATGTGCATTCTGTCGCCCTTAGCAAAGTAGACAGGAATTTGATCGCGATCGACATTTGCTTCGGCCAGCAACACTGCATCACCCTGACGCGATGACACAAACTCTCTCATTTCTTCCAAGAAACCTCGCAGCTTTTCGGGATCCGCACCTTCGATGCCAATTCCTTTAATTAAAAAGGGAACAGCATCAATGCGAAATCCAGACACGCCCAGTTCTAGCCAGAAACCCATAATTTTGCAGATTTCTTCTCGTACCGCCGGATTGCCAATATTCAAATCTGGCTGTTCTTTATAAAAGTGATGCAAATAGTAAGCGTTTGCTTGTTCGTCGTACTCCCAAATACTGTCCTCGGCATCGGGAAACACCAGCAACTCTGGATCAGTTTTGGGTGGATTTTCTGACCACACGTAGTAATTGCGATACTTGGAGTTTTTATCGCTTTTGGATGCAACAAACCAAGGATGCTGATTGGACGTATGATTTACTACCAGATCGATCAGCACGCGAATTCCTCGTTCCCTTGCTTGGTGCATGAACTCGACAAAATCTCCCAGGGTTCCCAGTCTCGGATCAATGTTGTAGTAATCCATCACGTCATAACCATTGTCCCGGTTAGGGGAAGGATAAAACGGCAGCAACCACAAACAAGTAATTCCTAACGCGGATAAATAGTCTAGGCGGTTGATCAGTCCCTGAAAGTCGCCGACACCATCGCCGTCAGAGTCCATGAATGTTTCAACATCAAGGGAGTAGACAATTGCGTTTTTATACCAGAGGTCTTTCATTGCAGTAAATTTCCTCATAGAGAAACTGTGTAACTTGGCTGTGTTCAGAAATCAGGTCACAGGGCTATTTAGGAAGCTGAATGCCACTGGTATAGCTCATTTTTCGGAATAGGAGCCTAAGTCCTGTTTGTCCCAATTAAAAATACATCTCTCAATATAAAGGTAGATGAAATATCTATCAAGATAATAAATAAATTACGTTTTTTCAATTAAAAAACGGTCGATCCGGCTGACTACCATTAGCAGGAGCGATCGCTACCAATTTCCGATTCGATGTTCATCCAAATAGCCGAGTTGTTTAGCTTGTAGCTGCACTGCCTTCGCTCTCTTTCGCCAAGACAGTGCAGCAGCATAAACATTAGTTAAATCGGTCAGCCTTTGTCAGTCCTGACGACATAGGAGCTGTGTTTCCCTTTAGCGATCGCCAATGCTGCCAATTACTCTTCTACCCAATTGAGTAATCCAAGAGAAGTAACAGCTCCAAAAAAGTGAGCGCCAATCAGATTGACGTTTGCCATCGTCACAAAAATATCTAGGGAACGAATCACATTTTCTGGCGAATAAGCTGTCATCGCTTGGGGCTGACTAAGAGTTTTTGCGAGGACTAAAGCAACTGTTTCTTCAGAAGCAACAAAGGCGATTAATACCCCCACCAAACTAGAAACTAATCCAATCCGTAAGGTGTGAGTAATATGTTCTTTGCTGGGATATACCTGGGAATTTTCGGCGTGCAAAAGTCTGCCTAACAGCCTATAGCGAAAATCCCAAAATATTCTAAAGCACAGCAATAAAAGACCAACAACCGCTAAAAATACCCCGAAACCAATACCTGCATTATTGGTTTGGTCGCTCATGTTGCGACCCAACATAGCAAATAATAAAACAATGCCGGAAACAGCACCCAAGAATAACTGTATCCAGAAGCTAAATCTACTAAACAAGCGAAAAGTTGCGACAAATTCGCTTTGGGTCAGCGGTTGCGGCAAGGATTCTGGTTGATTCATTATATACACCTTATTGCTGAATTGAGCATCAAAATAAACTAGGTAAGAAATAGGTTCTGCTTGTCTTCCTGTCGCAAGCGATCGCCTTGTGGTTAGCTATTAGAGTTTTCCTGAAAAGTCAGTTAAGGGCAAGCAGGATGCCTGATGTGTGGGAACCGAATCAGGCAATTTCCGGTAAATAAAAGGTTGAACTCAACACAGCAACTGTCGTTGTGGTTGATTTGATTTTCCTAAAATCCTCCCGTTCTGAACAATCAACTTCTTGCGACAATGGGAATTTAGAGTCTCAAAAATCGACTTAGGCAAAACGTCTCTTGTCTCTGTTCACCATTTCAAAATCTTGCTTCTATCTCTATTTAATCTAACTAGCCCAACCTTGCCATCTGTCGGAGGCAATAAGAAAATATCTATCTGATGAAAGATGTTTGAAGAAAAAATGATGAATTTGCGAGTTAAGTGCGATCGCTCGGACTATTGACGATAGATGCTTGATTCCCAACAGCCGCACTGGGGCCCATCCATTCTTGCAACGTCCATAAGCTAGTTAGGGCAGCTATCGCAGCTCCCAAACTATCCATAATCAAATCAATAATCGTATCATCCAGGCTCTCAATCACTTCGGTTGAGAGAACAATACCAGCAGTCCACTCGGCAACTTCCCACAAAGCACCAATCGCAATCCCAAAACTGGTTGTTGTTAGCAAGTACAGCAGTTTGTGGTTGCTAAAAATAGTCAGCATTGAACTGTATGCTAAAAAACTCAATGCTAAAGTCACGGCAAAAGTCGTGAAAGCATGAACAATTTCATCATAAAGTCCCGGTTGGTAAAACAGTCCCCAAACCCAGCCTCCGGCGTTGAGTAAGGCAGCAAGCACAAACAGGAAATCAAAAAGCGTTGGCAAGTGAGTGTCTATCACCACAAACGCCAGGGATGCTACTAAGAATAAGGCTAACCACAAGGCATTTTGCCATTTTCCTTGACTCAGAGCAGCTATTACTGCTATTGTTAATAACGCCTGTCCTACCCAACCTGCAACTCGATAGCCACGCCAGTTTGTAGTCATCATCACTCTCCTTCTATCTTAAGCTCACACATCCCCGACTTCTTAGATAAATCGGGGTTTTCCATGCCCTTTATGTGGTTTATTTGAATTCAATTTCTAGAGGTCTTCTTGAGCAACTTGGGCATGGTTTAAGGCAGCGACTAAGGTAACTCCGCCTAAAATATTACCAATTAGGGTAGGTATCATGAATTTGCCAAAATATTCTTGCCAGGAAACAGCTTTAATTGCCACTGCATAGAAAACTTCCACCGATCCGGCAATAATATGAGGAAATTCACCTAGCCCAACCAGGGAAGTGATGATAACAATTACCCACAGTTGGGAAGACTCAGCGGCGGGGAGAAGCCAGACCATTAAAGCAATTAACCAACCAGCAAAGATTGCCCGCAATAAAGTTATCCCAAATCCTCCCTTGATAACTCTTAAACCTATTTCGCCAAACGCTGTTTGAATTTCAGGCGGGAAGACTCCAACCTGTGCAACTATTGAGGCAAATATGAATGCACCTAACAAATTGCTGGCTAACACGATTCCCCATAATCGCAGCACTCGCATAAAAACTTTGCGTCTGCGATCGCTTAACAAAGGCAGAATGACAGTCAGGGTATTTTCAGTGAACAATTGCTGACGCCCCATCACCACAATGACAAAGCCGATACTGTACCCAAGGCTGACAATGATGGAACTCCAAGATTGCTGGGGTAAATTTGCTTGGAGTACACCTTGAGCCACCAGGGAAAATCCCATAGATAGTCCTGCGGCTAATCCAGACCAAGCTAGGGCTGAAACTGGACGCAACAACTCACTTTCACCCTCAATCCTAATCGTTTCGTGAATGATTAAGGCAGTGGGACGGATGCGCTCGATGATCTCTTCACGATCGCGATCGCTTAGTTCCAACTTTTGTTGACCCAGCAATTCTATTGCTTCGCTTGCTCGATCGCCTTTTTGTGTCATCTCGCTCTTGTTAAATTATATCAACTTCGTAGTTCTCAGGATACAAACTAAACAATAGCGACGCGCCTAACCTGAGAATGAGCTTTGGGTTTGTCTAAAAAGTGTCTGTAGAGAAAAAATAGTTGTGCAACATCTATCTTAAGTTTGGTGATTTTAAAATTGAATGTAAAAGCAATATATCTTAAGTAAGATATTTGGCTATTTGCTTTAATTTTGCACAATCTTTGCCATACAGAGGTGTAGGGTGAAAATGTAAGAGTGGCAGTCTTAGGAGGTATCTTTGTACAAAATTAATTCCTTGAGTACAAGAAAACCTGACCAATTCAAAAATTAAACCACGAACGCGATTGTGGATGATTCTAGCTGGTTCGCTCGCTGTAATTGGGAAGGAAAAGTCCTCTCTCAAACTTGAGAACCTAGTCAAGCCTGAGTGCGATCGCATTCGTGGTGGAAATTGCCGTTTTTTTGGGACTAGCAGGAGTTTTTTTGGCTTGGCGCCTACCCTCATTTGCAATTGGCCAATACCTGCTGTGAGTTTTACGTTGGCAGAATATCATGCAAGTGGCTCCGGCATTCCGTTCAATCTGCGGGATTTTGGGGTCTATAAAGATAGTACCGCACAAGATTGGAGTCAGGAAATAGAAATTAGCCAAAGTCAGCGGCTGATGAATTTGGCTTCAGCAGAATACAGTGAGGATTCGGAATTGATGCGATCGCTCACTCTCGCTGTAGAAAGTTTAGCCAAAAAAATATCCCTGCTAGAGTTAAGTGTTGGTGAATAGAGAGGCTTTTGTTGTGAGTTTAGGAAAGTGGATCGGTTTTTTGGCTTTGGTAACCTCGCTCTATATTTTGTGGAAAATTAGAACGATTGTTTTACTGTTTTTTACCGCCGTAATTTTAGCGATCGCTCTCAACCGTTTAGTGCGAAGATTGCAGCAGTCGGGTGCGAAGCGGGGAGTGGCGATCGCCTTAGCAGTTGCGATTCTAGTCACAGCGAGCGCTGTCTTGGTAACTCTCATCGTAACGCGCCTGAGCAATCAATTTCAAGAGTTGTCCCAACTCGTCCCGCTAGGAATAGAACAACTGCGAGTTGGGTTCTATTGGTTGCAAGCAAGATTACCGGGACAAATTTTTGATTACCTTCCCAGTATTGACGATTTAACCCAAGAAATTCAAACGCTTTTTCGGTGGACAAGTTCGCATATTTATCAGTTGTTTTCCAACTATCTAAGCTTGATTCTCAATACCTTATTAATTACCGTTTTGACAAGCATGCTTCTGGTAAATCCGATGCCATACCGCCACGCAATTATCAGCCTTTTTCCGGCTTTTTACCGTCAGCGAGCCGATGAAATTCTCTCAAAATGCGAAGAGGGTTTAATGGGTTGGTTGGCCGGCGTTGCATTAAGCATGAGTTTTATTGGTATTACGAGCATTATTGGTTTGTTTGTTTTGCAAGTTCCACTGCCTTTTGTGAACGGGCTTCTGGCATTCATATTAGCCTTGATTCCCTATATGGGCGCAATTTTAAGCGTAATTCCACCGCTGCTGCTGGCTTTATTAGATTCGCCTGCAAAAGCAGGCGCGGTGTTGTTGCTTTATTTCCTAATTCAACAAATTGAAGGCAACTTGGTCACACCTATCATTATGAAAAAGCAGGTATCTCTGCTTCCCGCTTACACCTTAGTTATCGTGACAGCATTCGGATTTTTCTTTGGTTTTTTGGGATTATTTTTAGCACTACCAATTCTAATTGTTATTCAAATTTGGGTTAAAGAAGTTTTAATCAAAGATATACTAGACCGCTGGCAGACTGCTCCATCAGAGCCAGTAAATAACCCATAAAGCTATATTTGTCAAGCCCAATTTATGTGAAATTTATCAATCAATCAACCGATGACACTCCCGCTCAAGACAGATGACAAAAATCTCTAAACAAGCTAATTATTAAATTAATAGATAATAAGATAAATTATTTGTTTAAAAACTCAGTTAACAGGAAAGGAATTCACCATCTATCTATGCCAGCAGTCGTTAACAACTAAATTGTCAAAAAATATGAAACGGGACAACTCACCCACCGACAGCATTAAAGACTCAATTGGACAGGCAGCTTCTCATCCCTGGTTTGAGCGACTGGCAAGATTGGGATATGCTTCCAAAGGCTTAGTTTACTTTATTGTCGGTTTTTTAGCAGCACAAGCAGTCTTTAGTACGGGTGGCAGGACAACCGATACTAGCGGTGCATTATCAGAAATTGTTAACCAACCCTTCGGTAAATTTCTGCTATTTCTTGTAACGATTGGCATTATTGGTTATGCCCTTTTGCGTATCGTTCAGACAATTCTCGACCCAGAACACCAAGGACAGAAAATGGATGCCAAGCGAATTGCCCAACGCATTGGCTACGCCTTAAGTGCTTTAGCTTACGCAGGTTTGGCTTTAACGGCTGTAAAACTGATAATGGGTTCGGGCGGTGGTAATAGCGATACAACCGAAGATTTGACCGCCCAAGTTTTAGCGCAACCGTTTGGACAATGGCTGGTAGGATTGGCGGGATCAATTGTTATTGGTGTAGGTTTTTCTTATTTCTACCAAGCATATAAAGCCAAATTTCGTCGCCATTTCAAGCTCGATGAAATGAGCCAAACCGAGCAAACTTGGGCGACACGGTTGGGTCGATTCGGAATTGCTGCCCGTGGAGTTGTTTTCGTTATAATCGGTTTTTTCTTAATTCAAGCAGCAAGGCTATCGGATGCCAGTCAAACGAAAGGATTGGGCGAGGTGTTGGGAATTGTGGCACAACAGCCTTTTAGTCCAGTGATTTTGGCTCTAGTACCTTTGGGTTTAATTGCCTATGGCATCTACTCGGTAATTGAAGCTCGCTATCGGCGAATTTTCAGTTCATAAGCTTGCCCGTTATGCAGAAAGTTATGAATTTTGAGTACAAGATTTTTTTTACTTATCTAACTCAAAACTCATAACTTTTACAAGGCGTTTTGATAAAGTCACCTACTTTTAAGTCGGGAGATTTTAACTCAAAACTCAGGGCGGGCACGGAAGCACCGCCCCTACTCAACTCAAAACTCCTAAAAACTTATGGCAAAAATTGGTTATCATGCTTCCCATGAACAGTTTAAGCCCAGCGAACTGCTGAAATATGTCCAAATGGCCGAACAAGCTGGCTTTACCCATGCCCTTTCTTCCGATCACTTTCATCCTTGGAGTGAAGCGCAAGGACAAAGTGGTTTTGCTTGGTCTTGGTTGGGTGCAGCAATGCAAGCAACGCCGAGGCTTTCCTATCGGGTTGTTTGCGCTCCCGGACAGCGGTATCATCCGGCTATTATTGCCCAAGCTGCAGCAACTTTAGCAGAAATGTTTCCAAATCGTTTTTGGCTTACGGTTGGTAGCGGTCAAGCGTTGAACGAACATATTACTGGGGATAAGTGGCCTACTAAGAGCGATCGCAACGCGCGCCTCAAAGAATGTGTCGATATTATCCGCGCCCTTTGGGCAGGAGAAACCGTTACCCATCGCGGTTTAGTGTGCGTAGAAGATGCAAAACTCTATACCCGCCCGGAAATTCTCCCATTAATTATCGGCGCGGCAGTTACCCCAGAAACCGCAGAATGGTTGGGCAGTTGGGCAGATGGATTAATTACTACTTCTCGCCCACCTGAAAAGTTAAAAAAAGTCGTCGATGCGTTTCGTCGCGGTGGCGGAGAAGGAAAACCAATGATTTTGAAAGTGCAGCTTTCCTATGACAGTAATGCAGAGAAAGCACTACAAGGCGCTCATGATCAATGGCGTAGTAACATCTTCAAAAGCAAAATCTTGACAGAACTGATAACACCCGATCAATTTGATGCCGCCGGGGAGTTTGTGCAACCAGAGGAGTTATATCAACACGTCCGCATCTCGGCCGACCAAGAGCAGCATATTGAGTGGTTGCAAAAAGATATTGAATTGGGCTTTGATGAACTAATTTTGCACAACGTTAACCGAGAACAAGAGCAGTTTATTGAGGTGTTTGGCGAAAAAGTAGTGCCAGCGCTGACAAAAAGTTGATTCGTAATTATGATGCTACTGATATCAATTCCGGCGGCGCGGGAATGATATCAAATCCGCGCTTCATCGTCGGGCGTAAAGTCGAATCAAGCTGCCAACAAATATAGCGCGCTATTTTCAGTTTTTTGACTAATAGTCAACAGTCAACAGTCAACAGTCAACAATCACGGACGGTGCAACCGGAATCGATATGACTTACCCACTAGCATTGTCAGAATCCTGAGTCCGATCGCTATCTCCGAAACCCAATGCGGTTCGCCACTTATCGGGATGGCGCGGCATCAGTATTCGCACATCAGGATCGGGCAAGCCGATGCCAGCATCTTTGAAGGCAAGAACGATTGCCCCTCTCACGGCGGAGGTTGTCGCCACAAAGTCAGTACGCCGCGAGTCCGTCCAAAACCGCACCTCAACCAAGATGTCATCCTGTCCCAAATCTCGAATTCGCACGGAAACTGGCGGATCGTTGAGCACGGCTTCCGTAGCTTGCGCTGCCTCTGTCATCACAGTTACCGCTGTTTGCAAATCGCTATCGTAGCCGATAAACAGAGTCACGCTGCTGCGACGAATCGGGGCGGCGGTGTTGTTGGTAATGCGCGAGGTGAACAATTCCGCATTGGGAACCAATACCACTCGACCATCATAAGTACGGAGTTGGGTTGCGCGCAATTCGATCCGCTCGACATTGCCTTCAGTTTCCCCGACAACAATTTGATCCCCAAGTTCAAAAGGACGCAATACCAGAATTAAAATGCCGCTGATAAAGTTAGAAAGGATATCTTTTAAAGCAAAGCCGAGAGCAAGACCCGTTAAACCCAATCCGGTGGCAACTGCCTGCGGATCGAACCCAAAGGCATCCAGGGCCACAATAAAACCCAGACTCCAGACAACATAGTAGGCGACTTGTTTGATTAGGTTTTCTACCGTTAAGTCTTCTACAATGTGACGGAAAATCACGCGCATCAACCAGCGCACCAAAGCCGCGATCGCCCAAAATACTCCAATCACCAGTAATGCAGCTAGCGCGCGGGGAATAATCGCGATCGCAGATTCACCCAGTCGTCCAAATCCGGTTTGCACCGAGGATTGCACCTCTGCCACAAAGCGTTCCGAAGGGGAAAGACGGCGCTGACTGGCTCGCGTTAGGGCGGTAGTAATCGCCTCTGACCACTGAGTTGCCAGCGTATCAACCGTTGTCAAATTATCCTGAGCGTCTGCTTTAGTTACGGTGACAACAGGGACTCCAGCAATCGTAATCACCCGCTGATCGCTATCTTGAGTCGGTTCAATGCGGGGAGGTGCGATCGCCGTAGGATTCTCCAACAGTCGGCTCATGCGCCGCTCAATCTGCCGCGCACGTGCGGTTGCATCTACGTTTTCTACCGCACTCACCCGAAACACTGCTCGACCATCTAAACGCACTGTTACCCGTTCGTCTTGCGCGCCTGCGGAATTCGGGGTAATACACGTTATCGTTATGGCAATTAAGAGCGCGAGCAACAGAACCGACCGCACGCTCGATCGTGCTAACCGCCTCCACTGAATTTTTATGCTTTGCTTGATTCGATGCACTACCGCTGTTGTTATCTAAGTTGGGCTAAAAGAAATAGCGATCGAGGATATCCTAAACCAATAGCAATATCCCGAATCCACGGATGGCTCACAGGAGACGTTAGAAGAATAAAACAAGGCGATCGCTCAACGATGAAAATCAGTATGTAAATGCGATCGCTTTTAGGATTGATACTGCTTTAAAAATCAATTATGCTTTTTAGCAGCACTAGCAGGAAGGTATTTTGTAGCTTCCTCATTATTAGAGAGTGGTTCGCTCTGACCTAGATAAACCAAAGCTTGATGAATTAGCGCCGTAGCACTCCCCCGACTGAGCAACTCGGTTGGATTAACAACTCTGGGGTCTGGATAGTTGACCGGGATATTTGCTTTTGTCGCTGCTGCCACTTCATCAACCACATCTTTAGGAATTTTGTCGGCATCTTTATAATAGGATTTGACAACTTCTGATGCCGATCTCCCACAAGGTGCAGTTGCAGTTGTTACTGTTGTTGGGGGAGCACTTTTAGCAGGCGTAGACTGTGGGTGCCGCTATAATACTGGTAATAACGGCTGCATCAAATCGCAGCGATGCTAAACGAGAAAGCTAGGAAGGCTGCACTTATTAGCGACAAACGCCAGCAATTAGATAGGATAAATCTTCTCCTTTGTTTGCATGGCTAGTGATTTTTTAAGTTCGTATTTGCGCTTCAACGCTCATGTGGGCGAAGACAGCGCAACTACAAACCCTTGTTCAATTCATTCGCACTCTAACGCCCTTCTCTCTTCACGTCCAACTCTTCGCGACGCAGTGTTTCCGTTGCCTCAACAATCTCCGTTTCAACTTCTTTCCTGATGTTAACTTCTTCGCGCACGAAAGCTTCTTTTTTGATATCAGCAGTTTCTTCGTAAACTTCCATACGCATCACCTTTTCCTGCTTGAAGGGAGTATCCCGATTTACTGGCGCACCTGCCTTTCCTGGAGTTACACTCTCAATTACAACTCGCTCTTTTTCTGTTGGAACTGAAACTCGTGCCGTTTCGGTTTCAACTCGCTTGCCAATTGCTACCTCGCCAGCTTTGTGACGGCTTTTTTCTGCAACCAGTCGTTCTTCGTAGAGTCGGAATTTGTGATGCTCGCGCTCGTTCATCTGATACAAGTGAGGCTCTTGTTCGTAAGTGTAGGTGTTGCGGTCATAACCAGCAGCGCTAGCTTGGTTAGAGACAGAACGCGGCATAGAAACTGGTGCAGATTCTTGTACAGGCAATGAGGTTTCTAAAGGCAATGATGCTTCTACAGGTGCAGACCCTTCTACAGTTAGAGTACGATAAACACCCCGCACTTGTTCTTCATAATCGTAATCAACTACCATCCCATCCTCATACCTGGGTAGTCTTTCTGCTTGGTCTTTATTCCTCAAACCCGTCGCATAGATGCGCTCTGCATCAACCTCAACTCGACAAAGAGCAACTGGAACTAATACCTTCTTGCCAAAGATCCAGAAACCCGTGTCAACAACAAAATATCGGAAACGTCCTGTCTCATCCACTAGCGCGGTATCGATAGAGCCAATCTTCTCCTCTGTATTTCCAGCATAGATATCCAGACCTTTGATATCTTCGCCATTAAAAGCAGCTTCGCGGTAGTTGGGATTAAAATCTTCAATTTTGTAAAGTAACATAGGAGTCCTTCCCTTTCTATTTACATCAAGTTATGCCCTCATTTTAGATAGAACTCAAATTTGATGCTTCCTTCTTATGAAGGATTAAATGAAACAGAATAGTAAGATGAGTATATTTATTTTAATCTTTTTCTGTCTTTGGATAGATGACTTGTCATTTTTTATCCACCTTCCGCACCCTCAAGTTTGACAATCGGTTTTTAACTATTTTTATAAAAAAAAATTATAAATTCGACTTTGATACTTTACATTAACGGCTCAAAAATATCTACATAATTTATTAGTTTAAAAATTGACTTTTATGTGAAATATTTTCGGGAAACAAATTTGAACAACTTTGCCTTGATTATGCTACCTCTTAAGCAAGCAATTTCCCATAAATGATGACTAATGACTAATGACTAATGACTAATAAAAACAAATTCCCCGGCCTAACCAGGGAACGAAAGATATTAAAAAAAGTAATGTAGTTTTAATAAATTGAATTTGCCAAAAAGCGGCGATAAATAAGTAACAGCGCTTGTTGATTTGAGAGCGGACGCCGGGGCGGGCAGTCCTGTGCAGGTGCCGCACCCGATCGCATTTTCCAGTCTCAAGAAAACAGTTGCATTCATATTTGAGTACCAATTAAGCTTGGCTGCTGTTGCGAGTCTGGCTAGCCAGCTCCAACAGTTGCGCCCAGCGTTTTTGGACTTGTTTGGGAGTGCATTTGAGCGCGGTGGCGATCGCCTTGTCGCTTTCTTGATTCCGCTTCAATTCTAACAGTTGCTGCATTTCGGGCGCAAGTTGAGCGCGAAATGCTTCCCATTTGTCCGAAGTCATTCCCAGCTTTTGATCGACATCAGCACCCAGCCATTCGTGGACGAGTTTCCAATTTTGAGTGCGGGCAAATTTTTCGACGTGGTACTTGAAACGTTGTTGCAAGTAGTCGCGCTGGCGGGAAGACAAACCGAGCGCGCGGTCAATTTCCGAAGCCGAAAGGTCTTGCAATTTTAAAGTTAAGTAATTCACGCATTCTGGCTGATTTTGGGCTTCCAGATAGGCGATCAATTCCGAGACTACTCGATCGCGCAGCACAGCATCAGCCGGATCGACAGTTTCCGATACCATTTGCTCGCGCACTTGTTGCAGCGCCGGAGAGCGGCTGTACATTTCCGCATCTTCTCCCTTGCCGGATTCTACAGCCATTTCAATGTCGATCGCAGTTTCGGGAGGTTGGCCCTTGGCAAATCCTTGAGCGCGCAACACGATCAGGCGCTGGCGGTTGCGGCCCGGTAAGCCGATTTGGCGCTTGGCGTAGTGTTCGGTAAAAGCCATGTACTCAGCCAATTCTAGCTGCGTGCGGGGCTGGTAGGTGACATCGAGTTGGTGTTCGCGGCGGAAAGCTCGCAGAGATTCGATGTAAAAGCCTTGCAAAAAGTCTTCAATCATGTTGTAGCGAGCTTGGAAGTTCAAGTTCGATCGGAAAGAAGCAACATGGCGGTAAATCATCGCCGCGAGGTGGGAGTGCAGTTCGACGCGGCCTTGTTTGGAACCGAGGCGGTAGTATTGCAGGGTTTTTTGCAACCGGTGCTCAGCCAAGGTGATTTGCCAAGCTTCAACTTCGCCGGAAATTTGGATGCGATCGCTCTTTTGGCAAATCCGTTCGACTTCCTTAGCAATCCGCATCGCCACTGCTTGAGCGCTGCGGCTGGCAGTTTTCATTTCCCCTTGCAATTCTTTGAGGGCGAAGTTAGCCAAAGCGAGGATATCGATGCTGGGAACCGTATTGATTTCGGCGGTTTGTTCCGGAATGCTGTTGAGGTCAGAAGCAGTGTTGCAGTTGACGGTGTTGGTGGCAGCTTGGACAGTCATGGCGTTTATCGGGTGGTAGGACACAGCGGGTGTGCGAGGACATTTGTCAGAGAGTGAGGTGGCAGTTGCTGGCGGTTTCGCTTGCTGTGCTGATTCAACTCTCTATACATTGAATGTTACGGAAGTAGAGATAACCGCAGTGAGGCCAGTGTTCCACTCTCTCATGCAACAGTTTTTGGCTGCTGAATCTGATTCTAAGCGCTGGCTGTAGAAGATTGATTTTATTTCCGTTAAAGCCTTACTGTACAAGCATTCTGAGCTGTTATTTGGGTGGGGCGATCGCTCTTTGAGATCCGGGTACTCCGAGACGGCTGAGTGGACAATTTACTAACTGGCTATTTGAGGCCGTTTTGGGCGTTGGAGATTATGGAATCGAGACTCGGCAGAGTGTAGCGAACTGCAATGTATTCTGAAGCTACGGCACAGCATTTAGGAAACCCGGTTAATCTGAAAATTTGATCTTATTCAAGAAGTAAGAATGAAGAAGGAAGAAGCACAGAGAGCTTTGTTTGCAAACAATTCAGCCTGATTCTTTCTCTAATACCAAAGTCACCGGCCCGTCATTCTCGATCGAGACTTGCATCATCGCTGCAAACACGCCTGTTTCAACTTTTAAGCCGTTCGGGCGCAACTTTTCGACAAATTTATCATAAAAAATTTCGCCTCGTTCAGGAGCTGCTGCTCCATGGAAGGAAGGTCGCCGACCTTTGCGAGAGTCGCCGTAGGGCGTAAACTGACTGACAACCAGCAACTCGCCGCCGAGGTCTTCTACGGACTTGTCCCAGCGCCCGGTATCCCCGGCCGAGTCGGGAAACAAACGTAATTCTAGGCATTTGCGAGCCATCCCATCGATTTCTGATTCGGTGGTAAACGTACTTTTTTGGCTTTAATATCCTCCGAACTGGCGCTTAACTTAATTTAATTGCAGCACTATCTTATAAAGATGTTGCTAATTTTTGTGCTGTCCATCTTCCAAATTCGTATTCTAAATTTTGAGGTTTTTTATCTATAGTTAATCATAAGACTTTTATCTATAGCAATCAGGAGCATCTCATATTTGTAAAAACACTTCTTCTGGCTACTTCGTTCTTCCTCCTTCCTTCTTCAACATCTGCTATATCCTTCAGGGTTGCAGGTTCGAGATGCTAAAATCGAGCCGTACCATTTATCTATTGGTATTTGCTTTCCGATCCGAAATCCTAAGTTTTCAATAATTTGTCTGGTTTCCGCGTGAGTGTGACCAGACCACAAGTGATATTCTAAAGAAAGGTTTTGCACCAGTTGCCAAGTATCTCGATCTTCAAATAACAGCCATTCTGCACCTTCGCAGTCTACTTTGGCTAAATCGATGCTACCACCAATTCGCTCGATCGCCCTGCGAAAGGATATCATTGGTATGTCGCCGCTTTCGCTAACTGTGGATCTAGTTTTTCCCGAAACTTCCCGAATGTCGAGGACTACTTTACCATCTCGACATCCTACTGCTTCCATAAAATATGTAAAATTTGCGATTTGAGATTGATGTTTGAGGTAATTTTCTAGGTAGGGATTAGCTTCGTAGGCGTGAATTACGGCCTGGGGAAACCTGTTCCTCGCAGCAATCGGAAATAAGCCGACATTGGCTCCAATATCAATAATTGTCATCAGCGATTCAGATAATTGCTCGACTCCGTAGCAGTCGTCTAAAAGCACTTCTATAAATTCTCCATCCATGCCTTTCTCTGAAGGTACGTTTACTTGATGCAGTTTTCCTTGCACAATTAATTGTTCGGGCAATTGAAAATTAGCCACTCTATTAAATTTAATCCCTAACTTTTTGGCTCGAATTTGGCGCTGCACGAGTTGCTGAAGTTTATGGACAAGCATAGGCAAAGATTGAGATTGGTTTTAATTTTAAAATAACGTTAGATGATGAAAAAACCTCTAGGTAATAATTCACCTTGGGGACCGATTGTAAATCGAGTTTATGTCGGCGAATTCAACCTGAAGGCGAGAGTTTTAGTCAACCAATCCGGCTGATTGCGTGTTTGTTGAGAATGCGCTAGATATAGGAATCATTGCAGGAGTTGTAATTTTTTTTCCCCACCCCAACCCTCCCTGCGGGTTCGGGGAGAAAGTAATAAATTTACAAATCATGGGAGGATGGCTAGAACATTACAGAAAGTTGTTGTTTTGTTCATAAGAAGAGTAAATTGAGAGTAAATCTTGTTTAATATGGGTCAAAATGTGCTTCAAAACACGGAATTGAAAAATGTGAGAGTTCGATGGACAGATCCCAACAATTGAAGAGTTAGTAATGCTCCACTTTCTCAGGGCTGCGGAGGCGGAAATTAACCAGCGGTTGAGGGAAAAATTCGCAGGCCGGGGAGTGAATGCTTGGCTCGATCGTGCGAACAATGCGATCGCCCTAATTCCCGGCCACAATCCCCAAAAGTCGATCGCCATTACGGCTGACAAAGATGAAATTGGCATCCTAAAGAATCTAGCACTCATGCAGGGTCTACTTGATAACCACTCTGAGTGCTTCCTATCCTTGACACAGTAGATTTGTTACCTGAATCAAGTTAACAGAGGTTTGTGCTGGAGACAAAAGTCACAAGCTTGATTTGCCACAACCGCTAGCCTTCACCCCAAGCTGACAAGATGCCGATTATTCTCAAACGCAACATTTGTTCTTGAACACCTGGGTTTTAGCACCTGCTTGTACGTCCGGTGAGGCTGGCCACCACCGCCACTAACTCAGCAGCATCTACAGGTTTGGTCAAATGTATCTGAAAACCTGCTAATAGTGCCTGCCGACGATCGTCATTCCGGGCATAAGCCGTCAGCGCGATCGCGGGTAGCCTACCGCCCCGCTGCGCTTCAAGTTGACGCAACTTGCGGATCAGGGAGTAGCCATCCTCATCCGGCATCCCAATATCGCTAACTAAAACATCGGGGCTGTGATCGGTTGCGGTTTCGATAATGGTCAAGGCCTCCTTGACCGAAGCCACAGCCATGACATCAGCACCATACTTTTCGAGAATCGTGCTCAGCAACTCTAGCGCGTCAGCCTCGTCCTCCACCACTAAGATTTGTAAGCCTTCAAGGGTCGGCGAGGCTTGAAACATCCCATTCCCCTCAACGAGCGAGTTTAATGGCTCTGGATCGCTGGGTGGTAGATGGATAATCATCACGGGCAGTTTGACTGTAAAGGTCGTCCCCTGTCCTATCCCTGGACTCACTACTGTTACAGTCCCGCCATGTAATTCAACTAATTGACGCACAATGGCTAACCCTAAACCCAACCCCCCATAACTGCGAGTGGTCGTGCTGTCGTGCTGGCTGAAGCGATCAAAGACAAAGGGTAGAAAGTCCGAGCTGATGCCTTGTCCAGTGTCGCTGACAGTAATTTCAACATGGGAATTAACCCGCTGCAAACGAATCTGGACTCGCCCGTTTTTAGGCGTAAATTTGAGGGCATTAGAAAGTAGATTCCACACAACTTGCTGCAACCTATCGGCATCACCCAAAAGCGGGCCAACTTCAGAATCGAGCACGCTTTGCAAGCGAATTGACTTTGCCTCAGCCGCCAAGTGTACAGACTCAATCGCCGATTCAATCACCGGCACGAGGTTGACAGGACGGACTCGGAGGCGCAGTTTACCTGTGATGATGCGAGAAACATCGAGGATGTCTTCGATGAGCTGGGCTTGAGACTTCGCGTTTCGCTCGATCGTCTCCAAAGCCCGCGCCACCTTATCCTCACTCAGGTTTTTTTGCCGTAACATCGTTGACCACCCTAAGATCGCGTTGAGAGGAGTTCTGAGTTCATGAGAAAGAATCGAGAGAAACTCATCCTTGGCACGGTTAGCTGCCTCTGCCTCTGCCCGAATTACTTGTTCACGCATCAATAATTCGTCTTTGGTGCGATTAGACGCTTCCAGTTGGGAAGTGCGTTCCTGCACCCGTTGCTCTAGCTCCACATTAATCGCCTGGATACGGCGGCGACTCTCTTCTAGTTCCTGGTTTGTAAGGGCAAGTTGAGCTGGACTGGGCGTATCGAGTGCCACTGGAATTAAGGGAATCAGTAAAAAGGTGAACGTATAGAAAGACCAAACACCAGTGACAGCTTTGATCAGTCCTGAAACCCAATAAATGGGGTGCCAAAGTGTCACTATTCCCATCAGGTGCGTAGTGCCACATAAGGCAAAGATAAAAAAGAAACCCACCAGCAGCGTCACCGTGTGGGCAGGCAGATCCTTACGCTCATTCGTAAAGTAAACAATGGCAACCGCCACCGAGTAATAAGCGAGGGTAGTCAAGGCATCTGACGTTAAGTGCAGCCAGACTAACCCCGGTTTCCAGAGGTAACAATGCCCGTGAGGAATGAAATTACTAGAAAAGAAGGTGCTCAAGAGGTTAGGCATATTAATTTACGGCACTGTCAAGTTAATTTAGGGGGTGTCATCAATTCAACCAGATGACCGCCGCAGCCAGAAGCATCGACGCCGGAAAGTTCACCGCCCTAGGCTGATAGCGCGTCGCGATTGCCTGATATTGCTTGAGCTTGGGGAAAAAGTTCTCAATCAAATGACGGGCTCTGTACAATTGAGCATCGTAAGTTTCCAGGGTCTTGCAATTGCGGTGAGGTGAAATGACGGTGGTCTTCTCCTCGGCATTGAGGCGGTCAATCACACGCTGATCTGGATCATAGCCCTTGTTAGCCAGCAGTGTATCCGCCACCAGTAATGGCTGCCGTTGCTCGGCTCCTGCTCGCGTCACCAGTTTGTCCGGGGTGAGGTGAAACCCCAACGCATCTCCTCAAAAAGGTCAGCAGGAAAATGTTTCTTTAGAGTGGGAAAATGCCTGGATCGAAAACAAGGAGAAGGAGTCATTCGATTTTAGATTTTAGATTTTAGATTTTGGATTGACCCCACGGATAAATGCGGGGGCTGGAGGATTTTAGATTTTAGATTTTGGATTGATTCCACGGATAAATCACGTGGCGGGTACCATCAAAAAATTCTTGGTCAGAAGACAGAATTCAGAATACCCCATGCCTGAAGTGAGGGTTTTCGGTAATGAAAGAATTTTTTCGGCTCCACGATTAAAATCGGGGGCTTGAAACCTGGATTCTCCATCCTGTCGCACAGAATCCATTCTGGTTCCTGAATTCTGAATTCTTCTTCGGTAAATGTACAGCCGAGGAATTACGTCTGCGGGAATTTGATCGGGAACGCGGATGGTGGTGGGAAAGCACCGCAAACGCCCGCTGCGGTTGAATGATTGGATGGATAGCGAGGTACAGCCTGGACAACAAGGCTTCTGTGGCTATTTTGCTGGCTCTGGCGGAATGTTTGAAAGAGCCTGCGGTGAATGTTTATTTGGTGTCGTCGGCGAAGGAGCCGAGGCGATCGCAGCTTTGTATTTTACGCAGTGCCAGCCGTTGGATGCGCTGATTGCTTGGGAAATTTGCAAGCTTGGTGGCTCAATAGCCGATTCTTGACGGCGACAACCCGGTTTTGCTGGTTCAGGAGGACTACGGACTGTACGATGAAGAATTGGGGAACTGCACGCAGCAGCCGGCTTAGAGGTGCTGTTGGGGGCAATTAGCTGTTTTGGGAGAGATGCTGCGATCGCCACGAAGTTCGGCCAGATGGCCCGCGTCGCTTGTTTGGGCATCCCCACCCAGAACACCCACGGTTCGAGATTGCTCACCGGCCGGGCGATCGACAATTGCGATCGTATCCTCAAAGCCTAGTGTGACTAGCTTTGGGACAAGTAGAAAAAAAACTTTCGCAAAGTAGTTGACAGATTGGGAAAGATTAGTTAAGGTAATAAAGGTGCGGAACACAAGCAAACGCAACGCGCCCCCATCGTCTAGAGGCCTAGGACACATCCCTTTCACGGATGCGACGGGGATTCGAATTCCCCTGGGGGTATTGAAAATTTAAGTCTGATATCAAAGTGATATCTAGTATGTGGGGTGGGCATTTTGCCCGCCCTTATTGCTATTAGGACTTACGCAGGGGTAGCCAGAAACCTGGTTTTTGCTGAGAAGACCCGTCACAGCCTGCAGCAACCGCCAAAACCCGCTTTCTTTAGTTTGGTTTCTTTGGTGTTGATTCGTAACTCCCCTGATTAAATCAATTATCAGAATTAGCAATTAATTACCAATTAAAGAGAATTTAAACTTGCCAGGGTTACGTTTATTTCTTGTTGAAAAGGAGAGTTGGTGATTTTTTGAGCCATCAAGTTTTTAATCTCGTGACGCTCGCTCTTTATGAGAGAAAAGGTGAGATCCTTGGTTGGGCATACTATAAGTGTGCCTGCGTAAGTCCTGTTTGATGTAGAGGTTTCAACCCCTGTCTTAAGTCCCTGGTTAATACCTTAAGTCCTCGGTCGAGCACTAATGAGTTCTTCAGTCGTATGCAAGAGGACTTTTTCTTTGAGGCAGGGGTTTCAACCGCTGGCGGACGGACGGATTGCCGGACTGTTAGATATAATAGGCTCAATATAGTTGAGCACTTAGACAGCCAATAGCAGCAAAGGGGAGTGCGATGTACATACCTGTTACTTTCGACGGCGGCATCCACAGGAACGAAGCAATAGAAATAAAAGTCAGAAACTTTAAAGACTTAAACTTACAGGAAAGACATATTGAAGAGTTCTTACGCAAAAACATTAATTTGCTCTTTGGAGATAACGAAACTCTTCTAGTTGTTGGTCAACAAGTTCGTAATGCGAGTAAGGGGATTAGCGACCTGACTGCCATTGATGCAGATGGCAATATTGTTCTAATCGAGATTAAACGCGACGTACAAGATATCAAGACCAGAAAAGAACCTTTTGAATTTCAAGCTATCAGGTATGCCGCGAGTTATGCCAAAATTTCTACACCTGAATCCCTTGTAGAGTTGGTCTATAGCTCGTATATCGAGATCCACAAAGATGAGTATGAATTACGTGATTTGACTCCTAGTGAAAAAGCGAGACAAGAGTTGAATAAATTTTTGTCAAGTAATGACGCACTCAAAACCTTTAACAAAAAACAACGAATAATACTTATAGCCTCATCCTTTGATGAGCAAACCCTTTCTGCTGTTGCTTGGTTGATTTCAAATGGGGTAGATGCGATCTGTCTTAATATCACTCCTGTTTTTATAGGAGAGCAAGGTTTTTTGAGTATTGAGAAAATTTTGCCTCCGGCACAACTGGATGATTTTTACGTGGGTTTAGCCGGAGGAGGTTCTACAATCAAGGGAGAAATTATATCCACTAATTCTGCCATTACAAGAACTTTTCTACCTCGAATGGACAAGTTGTTTGAGTGGGAATTAATCAACGCTGGGGATAGCCTTGAAATTAAAGATTTTGAAAGCTCTGAAGCTATAATGATTGATCCTACATTGGTCAGATTTAATGGGGAAGAAATCTCCTATAATAGTTGGGGAAAGAAAGTTACAGGGTGGTCTTCTATAAATATTTATGAATGGGCAGTGCTTAGTTCGACTAAGAGGACTTTACATGAACTAAGGAAGGAAAAAATGGCAGAGTTGGAAGCCAAAGCCAGTCAAAGTGAACAAGTTCAAAACGAAGATGTGGGATAGATTACATACAAAATTGTGAGAAGAGCTCTTAGATCGTGTCCGCTCGATCGCTCGAAATTTCTGTAGTAGGTTGGGTTGAACTTAGTGAAACCCAACATCAACTGTTGTTGGGTTTCATTATTATATGGCAATCATCAATCTCGCAACTTCACCAACGGTTCAATCTGCTGCCTTTGAAACTGCAATTCATCCGCCAAAGGCTGGTAAATTTCCCGATCGCCCGATTCATTGCAATAATCCCACAAACCATTGTAACAGTGCCTGTCGTCGTCCCAACCCGGATGGTTAACAATCGGATACAAGCAGATTCCCTCTATCGGAACTCCTGCTTTCATCGCCGCCATTACCTCAGTGCACACATAATTAAACCAGACAGGTCTAAAATCGTCTTCAGTACCCGTTTCGGCTATGAATAAAGGGCGGCGGTAGCGCTCGAACACTTCTTGCAGCATTTCACCAAACGGGCGGTACAGCGGATGGGTGTATTTCATCGGCTCTTCATTGTGAATCCACTGATTGCGATCGTAATAATTCACCCCAATAATATCGAGATATTTTTCCTTACCCCCGAGTTCCGGGCGAAAACGTCCAGCCAACATATCCCAAGCTTGATATTGCGATAAACGATAACCTTCTGCCTCGTCTCGATCCTGCGGTCTGTCAGGATCGGCAATAATGTTAATTACCGGGTCGATTTGAACGATGCGAGTCCGGGGATTGACTTCCCAAACTGATTCTATCGCTGCGATCGCAGCTTTGATTAACTGGGTTTTTAGCTCGTCTCCCCGCCCTTTTGCAAACGGATTGATGTAGGCGACATCGCCGCCTCCCCAAGCAATAAATGAAATTTCATTCACAGGTGTCACGAAAGGTGTTTGGTCTGTTTCCTCAGTCAGCACTTCCATAAAAGCGCGCGCCATGTTGGCAAACCTGGACACGAATTCGGGACTGAAAATATCAATATCGTCGGGCCAGCCGTAGTGAAACAAATCCCAAATTACCTGCATTTTTGTGTCGCGGGCGGCCCGGATAATTGGCAGGGAACTGGAAAAATCGTATTTTCCGGCCGAGTGTTCAATTAAGTGCCAGCGGAGGCCTTCGCGGACTGTGTAAATGCCTTGCTGTTGCAATCGCTGGTAGTCGGCGACTGCAAATTTATCGTGGCCGGTGGCGGCTGTGACATCGAGGCGTTTTCCTGATCGCAATCTGTGGGTAGAACATTCAAAGCCACCCATGAAAAAACTTTGAAACATCTATCGAATGGGTAATGGGGCATGGGGCATTGGGCATAGGGCATAGGGCATAGGACATTGGGCATTAGGAATTTAGAAATTGGTAATTGTTAGCAATTAACTAATAACTAATAACTAATAACGGATGCCCTGTTTTGCCGATGCCCTATGCCCAATGCCCAATTAGCACTGAGTAATAGCTTGCGGCGGTGAACTTTCTTCGGGAATATCCCAGCCGAGAGTTGCCGCGGCCATCGTCTCTAAGGGAAACTTGGGAGTGCGATCGGCATACAGCAAACCGTTAGCTTCTTGGTAAGTATCGGTCAACTGGGTGTAACAAAATCCACTGAACATTTCAACTTTGTTTACCACCTTCAGTAGCGCGATGTAGCGCCTTTGCAGTTCCTTCGTGTCCCACGCGCGCACATAGCCCCAAACTCTGTAAAAATCGGGGTTTTCGTGGCCGGCGCAGGCGATGCCGCCGAATTCGGTCAGCATCATCGGCTGTCCTTGGTGCGGGTGGCCGTCGAGGGTGAGGATGCGCCCTCCCGGACGCCCGCGATCAAACAAATCGGCTAGCTGGACTTCGGGCCCGTAGCGCTTGGCTAGGGTTTGTGGGTTGTTGTCGTAGTCGTGAATCGCCAGGATGTCGGTATCGATGCTTTCCCAGCCGTCGTTACCTATGACGGGGCGAGTCGGATCGAGGGTTTTTGTCAAGAAATACAGCGCTTGCACGTAGTTGCGGTGGGCTGCGGCTTCGACTAAATTCGGAACTCCCCAAGATTCGTTGAATGGCACCCAGACTACGATACAGGGGTGGCTGGCGTCGCGGTCGATGACTTCCGTCCACTCCCGCGTCAGCCGTTGAACGGCTTTGGGAGTGAAGCGGTAGGCGCTGGGCATTTCTTCCCAAACTAAGAGTCCCAACACGTCAGCCCAGTACAAAAATCGGGGGTCTTCGATTTTTTGGTGCTTGCGGACGCCGTTGAAACCCATTGCTTTGACTAATTCGACATCGTGGCGCAAAGCTTCGTCGGAGGGGGCAGTCATCATGGTGTCGGGCCAGTAACCTTGGTCGAGCACCAGTCGCAAATAGTAGGGCCGGCCGTTTAGCATGAAGCGATCGCGCTGGATGCTGACAGTCCGCATGGCGGTGTAGGATTTAATCTCGTCGAGCAGTTTGCCGTCGGCCCACAACTGCACTTGAGCGTTAATTAGCGTCGGCTTTTCGGGACTCCACAGCAGTTCGTTGCGGTAGTCGTCGATCCCCGGGTCTGAGAGGGCGATACGGCGGTGAATTTCGCCGTTGAGGACTTCGTAGGTGTCGTTGACTAGCAGCAAACAGCCGATCGACAGTTTAACTTTAATCTGGATTCCCTCCTTGCGATCACCCGCCACAAACGCTTCAAAACCGATTTCCCAGCGTTCAAACTGGGGAGTCCAGCGGATGCGCTCGATATAAGTGTGAGGCACCAATTCTACCCAGACTGTCTGCCAAATGCCTGTCGTGCGCGGATACCAAATACTATGCGGCTCTATTTGCCAGTCTTGCTTGCCCCGTGGTTGCTCCAAATCTTGCGGGTCGTCCTGGGCCCAGACTGTCACCCGCTGCGGCCCGTTGAGGTTCACAACTGCTGTAATGTCTGCGCTGAAAGGAGTGTGTCCGCCTTCGTGTTCTATGACAAACTGACCGTTCACCCAGACGCGGGCGCGGTAGTCTACGGCCCCAAAGTGGAGGAGAACTCTGCCCTCTGTGTGGGGTACGTCAAATTCCCGTTCATACCAGCAGTTGGCGTGAAAGTTCGTGTCGCCGATCCCGCTTTTTGCCGATTCTGGAGCAAACGGCACTTCTATAGTGTGAGTCCACTCAGAAATATCGATCGGCTGCACGCAGTGGCCCGCGTCATCGTAAGCAAACCTCCACTGACCATTGAGACAAATCCAGTTGCTCCGGCGCAGTTGGGGGCGCGGATAACCTGTTTTCCGTCCTTGAACTGTCACCTTACTATCAAGAGTTGCAGACTCTTCTATCTCGCAATTTTCTAGCTCTCTACCTAACCAACTCATCGGCACATCTACCCAAAGTTATATTTATAGGTTAGCTACAATTACCACCACTTTGACAAGTTTTTTGCTGATTAATCTGCAAAAGTTCTGCCCATTAAAACAGCCTCATCTGAAGGCTCTCTTGTGCTGAAGTCATTAGTCAGAAGAAGGAACCATAAACCAGGAAGAAAAAACCAGGAAGATTTTTCGTATACCCCACTCTCCCCCTCTCCTCCTCTCTCTCTAGCTCGCCAGACTTTGCAAACCTCCTAACGGTTCAGTTAGCTCGCTTTTGAGAGAAAATTCTTCCGCAAACGGCAAACACTGAAATATTTGCTGTAGTCCCGTCAGTTCAAAGAGAATTCTAACTTGTTCGCTCATGGCCGAGATCAAAAGTATACATTCGCTGTCTCTAACTAATTTCACGATCGCCACTACAGCCATTAACTCGGAATTTTTCAGGAAATTTATTTTAGAGAAATCCAGCATAAGAATTTTGCCACCGCTTTCAATGAGGCGCTGTATTTCTTTCTGAAACTGAGCAGATTGAGAAATTTCCAAAACCTCATGAGACAAAACAATTTTAACTAGAACGTTCATTTTTACCTCAATGCTTGTTTGAATTATTAAATAACTTTTGATGAAAACCGAGTAAGGTGCTCCGTGGGCACCTTACCTTTTTACCCGTAACTCGCAGCTTCCAGCTACTTGCTAACAGATTTGCCGTTGCCGTTGCCGTGGCTGTTGCCGTTGTTGACAGCAGCGACTTCTAGAGAAGCTGCGGCTGGGCGAGGGGCAACTTCATTCGAGGAGGTTACATTAGAGGCAGTACCGTTAACATTTTCTACCAATTCAATCACCGGCTTGGTAGTAATTTGTTTGTAAGTTGTCAGAGCTTGAGCGACCACTTGATCCATGTTGTAATACTTGTAAGTCGCCAGCCTTCCCACGAAAGAAACTCCCGGAGTTGCATCAGCCAAAGCCTTATATTTCTTGTAAATTTCGGCATTCTCGGGACGCGGAACCGGGTAGTAAGGGTCTCCCTCAGCTTGGGGGTATTCGTAGACAATGCTAGTTTTTTGATGCTCTTGTCCGGTGAGGTATTTAAACTCCGTGCAGCGAGTATATAAATGCTCGTTGGGGTAATTTACGACCGGGGCTTTTTGGTGTACGGGTACGTTCAGTGTTTCGTGCTTGAATTCCAAGGAACGGTAAGGAAGTTTCCCGTAGCAATAATTGAAATAGGTATCGACCGGCCCGGTGTAAATCATTTCTCCGTAAGGGATAAAACCCTCAATCTCGCGGTAGTCGGTATTCAGCATCACCTTGATGTTTGGGTGAGAAAGCATCTTTTCAAACATCCGAGTGTAGCCGTGCAGCGGCATTGCTTGATAGGTATCGGTGAAATAGCGATCGTCCCGGTTAGTGCGAGTGGGTACGCGCGCAATCACTGAGTTGTCGAGTTCCGACGGGTCCATTCCCCACTGTTTGCGGGTGTAGTTGCGGAAGAATTTCTCGTAAAGTTCGCGGCCGACTTTGCTGACAACGACATCTTCGGAAGTGCGAATGTAATCCTTTGGTTCTGCTACTTTCGCGAAGAAATCTTCTACTTCAAATGAGGTGAGATTCAGTCCGTAAAGTTCGTTTACGGTGTTGAGATTGATCGGAATTGGCAGCAGTTGACCGTCAACGCTGGCTAGGACGCGGTGTTCGTAGGGCCGCCACTCGGTGAAGCGCGAAAGATACTCGAAAACTGGGCGGGAATTGGTGTGAAAAATGTGGGGGCCGTATTTGTGTACGAGAATGCCGTGGTCGTCGTAGTGATCGTATGCGTTGCCACCGATGTGGTTGCGGGTATCAATTATCAAGACTGTTTTTCCGGCCTCATTTGCTAGTCTTTCGGCAATGACGCTACCTGCAAATCCGGCTCCGACGATTAAATAGTCAAACATTGAAACACCTCTGATTTTTAGTAAGTTAATGGGTCATTTCTAATTGCAAACAAAGCGATGAGTGTTGAGTGTTAAGTTTTGAGTGGGTGCATTGGTAACTCTTTAACTTAAACCTCCACATTCCTAACTTAAAACTTTCATCCGGTCTTCGGCTTTCTGCCGTTTCTCGTGGATCGCACTTTTGATCAACCCCAGCATTTCACCCCAGGTATTGTCCCAAGAATTGTCTGCTAAAAAGGCGTCTACTTCGCTCAGCCACTTGGTGCGAACGTCCGAACTTTCGCTGAGAATTTCGTGGGCACAAGCAACGAATTCTTCTGAATTGCTAGCAATCCGAACCAAGCCTTTTACTCCGTAGGGCCGCACCACATCGCGGATCGGAGTAGAAATCACTGGTTTGCCTGCAGCGAGGTATTCTGGAGTTTTCGTGGGACTAATAAACTTAGTCGATTCGTTAATCGCAAAAGGTAGCATTGCTATATCCCACCCCCCAAGATACGCTGGCAGTTCTTGATAAGATTTGCCGCCAAGATAGTGTATATTTGGGTGAGTTGGCAGACTTGCCTGATCGATTTTCGCCACGGGGCCAATTATGACTAAATGCCACTCCGGCCTTGCTTCCGCAATTCCCCTCAGCAGTTCGATATCCATGCGTTCGTCTATGACGCCATAAAATCCCAAACGCGGGTGAGGAATGTCTTTTTGATCCGTCGGTTCTTCTGAAACATTCCTGGCTGTGGCAAAGTGTTCTTTTTCGATGCTGCTGGGGAAGGGGTGAATGTTTTCGTGCTGGTGCTGTTTAGCTTCGTAAAGGCTATGTCCGCCTGTAAATACTACGCTGGCGCGCTTTAATAGCTGGTTTTCATTGGCTTTTAAATTCGGGTGCGCGCCTTTGAATGCTGACAATTCATCCATGCAGTCGTAGACTACGGCTAGCGGCTTTAAGTGGTTTGTGAAACTGACAGCCATTGGGGTGTAATACCAGAGGATGTACTGGCTAATTTCTGCCGCTCGAAACAAATCATCTAGCATGGCTTGCTGAGCAGTTTGTGCTGTTGGTTCGCTGATTCCTTCGCTCAGGTGTGGTACTATTACCCAGACTCCGCTTTCGTGGATGCTGACATCAAGCCACCAATCTGTAGCCCCGCTCAAAATGGGTTCTTCTACAAAGAATACCCGACGATGTTGGGCACACCGACTCAAGAGATGTTGCGGACGCTGATAGACAAAATTCCACCGCAAATGAGACATGCAAACTAAATCTGGTGCCTCTAAAGCATCAGTTTTTGATAAGTTGGCGCGCAATGCGGGCGAGGGTGCGAATTGAGAGGGCGATTTGGCTGGATCTATAGAGGTAAATCGGATCTCCCATGCTCGAGCTTTATTGCTATAATTATTGTTTACTGAGTTTTCTGGGGGCGACATAATTAGCCTCTGGAATTAGTCAATGAAAATTGTCCGTTAAAATTGGTCAATAGGATATATTTCTCAGCAGTGTCTTACTGAAGTTGCAAGCATAAATCTGAGAATTTTTATTGACGAGCAAGCGCCGCATTCATTGAACCAAACAAAGAAACTGTTTAGCTGCGGGAAAACACGCTTATCTGCTTTTTTCAGAATTGAAACTTGGAGATAAGTTAATATTGCTAGACTTGCTATTGTTGTTAAATGTAGCCCAGTTTTTCAGCCATAACTTCTATCTGAAGGATGACTTCTATCTCAGGACGCGCTTAGCTTGCATGCTGGGTTCAAAAGCCGTTAAAATGCCGATCGACCTTGTAAAATGACTCTTAAGTGGCAGGTACGGGGTGAAAAAAGAGCGAGTTTTATTGCTTTATTTGGAGAGGATAGAAAATTTGCGATCAAATTTATGTTGCTTTTTGATTCGACAAACCTAGCCTTTTTTAAAGTCATCCGACTCGCTAGTAGGAAAAATTTGTATCCTAATATACAAATTCCCTCGGAGATTTCTGACTTCCGATAGATTAACAATTAACAGTTTATGGAGTCGGGTTAAATTCACCGAAGAACACCTGTCTCAACAATACCAAAGAAACCAGGCAACCGCAACGATAAACCTAATATTTTGCGCGAGTCTGTGGCAAGAAAGCAAAGTGACGACATTTGCGCTGTGGGCGTCAGTTTAACCTTGCGCCCACAGCACAAATGTCAATCATCCCTCTAAGGGCGGGTTCGCCGATATCTGCGATCAAAGGCAAAACATCCACGTAAACCCGCGACTAGAAAATAGCAGCAACTTTACAGTCGGCGGCTGTCAATTTTGGCGATTCCCCCTCCAAAGGCAAAATCTTGCACAGTCGAACTCTTTAAGAAATCGTGAGGGAAACCCAATTCAATTGCACTTACTTTGTCTAACTGCTGCATTTGTTCGGGAGTTAATTCAAACTCCAAACAAGCCAGATTTTCCTGAAGTTGCGAGAGTTTGCGCGAACCCACAATCGGAATAACTTGGACTGGCTGTTGGATCAGCCAATTTAGGGCTACTTGAGAAGCAGGTTTGCCAATTTCGGCTGCTATTTTGCTAACTTCGTCAGCAATTTTGAGGTCCCGTTCGTTAATTTTTCCCGATTCAGGTGAATTCAGCCGTTTAGCTTCGCTGGCTGTTTCTGAAGTGTTGTATTTTCCTGTCAGCAAACCCGCTGCTAGGGGACTCCAAGCTGTGACGCCAATATCAAAGGCTTTTGCCATAGGGATCAAGTCCCGTTCAGGAGTTCGCTCTTTTAAAGAATACTCGATTTGCAACCCGATAAATGGTGTCCAACCGCGAAGGTGGGCGATCGTATTTGCTTGAGAAATAATCCAAGCCGGCGTATCGGAAATGCCGATATAAAGAACTTTGCCTGCGCGCACCAAATCGTCAAAAGCGCGCATCACTTCTTCGACGGGTGTCGTAAAATCCCAAGCGTGCAGCCACAGCAAATCTATGTATTCAACTTGCAATCGCTTCAAACTTGCTTCTACTGCTTGGACCATATTTTTGCGGTGGTTGCCGAAACCGTTGATGTCGCCATTCTTCATGTTGAGGCTATACTTAGTGGCAACTACCCATTTTTCGCGATCGGCTGCGATGAACTCGCCGACATATTTTTCGCTAGTACCGTTGGTGTAGAGATTCGCGGTATCAATGAAATTGCCGCCCGCTTCTGCAAAGGCGTCGAACATTTTCCGGCTTTCGTCGTAGGAGCTCCCCCAACCCCACTCTTCCCCAAAAGTCATGGTTCCGAGGCAGATTTCGGAAACGCGAAGTCCGCTGTGACCTAGTAGTTTGTATCTCATGTCACCCTTCCGCTAGTTAATGGTTGTTAACAGTTTAGATCGGGATTTCCCAAACTGTTGCCATCAGTCGGGGTGGCGGGCTTTTGTAATGTGTTAGCGCTGCGCTGAATGTTAAATGTTTTGCCAAGTTAATCAAAATGTCGTAGCAGGGTCGAGGGTTCCGGACCATTGCCCCTGCGTTTAGTTTAAACAGCGCAGGGGCGATCGTCTTACTAATGTATTTAGGATTACATGAATAAATTAAATACCGTAAAATGACAAAATAAATATCTACCTTTAGATAGGTATTTTATGAAAGGAGTTAAATAAAAAAATACTATCTTAAATAATTAGAAAACCAGACAGAACTAGAGAAAAAATTAATGTAGCTAAATTAACTTTTTAGCGTTATAGTGATTTATAGATTACAAAAACTAGGTGACTCACTTGGCTGATATCGTTGATACCGCCGTTTCGGCTGGCTCTTTTACAACCCTAGTTGCTGCTGTCAAAGCTGCTGGTTTAGTAGATACTCTCAAAGGCGCTGGCCCCTTCACAGTTTTCGCACCTACTGACGAAGCTTTTGCTAAGCTTCCCGAAGGTACTGTAGACGCACTGCTTAAGGACATTCCTAAGCTCACAAAAATCTTGACTTATCATGTCGTTTCTGGCAAAGTTATGGCCGCTGATGTGGTCAACCTGAAATCTGCCAAGACAGTTGAAGGTTCAGAAGTTAAAATTGATGCTTCCAACGGCGTCAAAATTAATGATTCTACCGTTACAACAGCCGATGTTGCTGCTGATAATGGTGTCATCCACATTATTGATTCAGTCTTGCTTCCTGCGTAAGCACAGATTTAGATAGCGCCATACTATCTTGAGGGCGGTGGCTGTTGTTAGCCACCGCCCTGTTTCAGTTGATAGTTGAGATTTAAATATTTTACGCAGCTCGATAATTAAAATTATTATAGAGCAGCGGGAATTGGGCGATCGCACTCAGCTTAATTCTGCCCCCAATTTGTCGCTGTTGGATTTACCGGGAAAACTGGTTGCAGGCTAACTGCGACACGTACTCTGGACAAAAATTTTATCAAAAAAATAAAAAAGTGCGATCGCGACTCGTTAGCAATTGCCGATAATTAGCGGCCCACTTATTTTGCACTATCGGGCTGATTCCCGGTTGAGGCGTAGATACCAGGGCAACCAAACCCAACATTTTTCCGAGAAACTGGGTTGAGGAGGCATTGTCCTAATTAAGATACAATAAGAACCACAAAGAAAGTGCGATCGACATTATTTGACAGTCAAGCTATGCAATCTACAACTCAGTCCGAGACAGAACAGGCGATGGACGCTCCCAAACACGGATTGCCCGTTACAATTATTACAGGATTTCTCGGCAGCGGGAAAACAACCCTGCTCAACCATATCCTGACCAACCAGCAGGGTTTGAAAACAGCAGTTTTGGTAAATGAATTTGGCGAAATCGGCATCGACAACGAACTGATTGTCACCACCGACGACAACATGGTTGAGCTGAACAACGGCTGCATCTGCTGCACTATTAATGAAGATTTAGTTAATGCAGTTTACAAAGTTCTAGAACGTCAAGAAAATCTCGATTATCTAGTAGTCGAAACAACCGGACTCGCCGACCCGCTGCCAGTAGCAATGACTTTTTTAGGAACAGAACTGCGCGACCTAACTCGTCTCGATTCGATAGTGACAGTAGTAGACGCAGCCAACTACAGCTTAGATTTGTTCAACTCTCAAGCAGCTTACAGTCAAATAGCTTACGGCGATATAATTATCCTCAACAAAACTGATTTGGTTGAAGAAGCAGAGTTAGATTTGTTGGAAGTTAAGATTCGCGATATCAAAGAAGGTGCTAGAATTCTGCGAACAGTAAAATCGCAAGTTCCACTGCCGCTTGTCCTCAGTGTAGGATTGTTTGAATCTGACAAATATTTCCAATCTGAGGAAACTCCTAGCAGTCACGAACATCACGACCACGACCACCACGAACATCATGAACATCACGACCACGGCCATCACGACCACGGCCATCACGATCACAGCCATCACGATCACAGCCATCACGACCACTCCGACCATTTAGAAAATGACGGATTTACCTCAATTTCTTTCCAGAGCGACAAGCCCTTTTCTCTGAGGAAATTTCAATATTTCTTAGACAACCAACTGCCAACAAACGTGTTTCGCGCGAAAGGGATTATGTGGTTTGAAGAAAGTCCCAAACGGCATATTTTTCACTTGAGCGGCAAGCGATTTTCGATGGACGATGACGAGTGGAAAGGTGAGCGGAAAAACCAGCTTGTTCTCATCGGTCAGGGTTTGGATACCGAGAATTTGCGATCGCAACTCGAAAACTGTCTTTGTATGCCTTCAACCAATCGCGGCAAAGGTTTTGGGAAAAACTAACGGTAAAATATTCTTTTCTACTGGTTCCCAGGCTCTAGCCTGGGAACCGATGTCTAGAGGAAGAGCCTCTGTGGTACTCAGGAAGATAGGAGGCAGAGCATAAGAATCTGGGCGTTGCTGATTTAGGGTATGAAGGGCTAAATATGCCAGCCATAGAAACCAGTATCCACAAAGCTGCGGGATTTTCAAGTTATTTTTTTCATACCCTGATTAAGCAACGCCAGAATCTGCCTTACCCGGCTTTAGCCTGGTAACGAGTAATTACCTATTACCAATTACCTATTTTCAATGCGAGTCATCATCCCGCGAGTCAAATCATCTCAAGTCGAAATTAACGGTCAAATTGTCGGCAAAATTGCCTACGGACTTAACTTGCTGGTAGTGGCCAAGAAGTAATAATGGTAAGATAGTAAGCTGTTGCACATTTAAACTGTGATACAAGCATTACCCTTATTTTTGATTTTTCGCCCCCATTTAATTATTAATTGTCCTTCATTTAAGAGGATCTGCAATAAATACTCTAGCTCTTCAATAGATTTAAATAGCCTATTGGCAATATATTCTTTTGTCGCATGCCATACTAATTTAATTAAGTTATAGTCGGGGCTGTATTCGGGGAGAAATTCTAAAGGGAGATTAAGCATTTCTCTTTCAATTTTTTTTAGGTACTCTTCTTGATTATGAAAACTAGCATTATCAAGAACTATCACTATTTTCGCTTTTTTTCAGCAAATTCTGATGCTTGATTACCTGCTGAGACCCATTCATTAATTAGCTCTTCATAAAAAACTTTTAGGACTTTATAAAAATCATGTGAATTGCCTTTCTTCAGAAACTCTACAAACCTTTTTTTATCTGAATTCCTCACTCCTCCCATTACATTAACTCTGCCTTTTCTTCGGTCGCCTCTGACCTTTTTTCGGCTGCCTTTTTTACACCATTTTTTTCTTATGGTGACTCTTAAACTAAATCCACTCTCGTCCCAAAACCATACCTGTAATCGTTCGGGAGTTTCTTTTTCTATTTTTAAATATTCTGCTATCTTGATTTTAAACGCTGTTCTTTTTGCGGGATTTCTCTTGGACTCCAGGCTATACTTAGCGAGCGAGGTAAACATACTTTTTTGGCTTTAATATTCTCCTAACTTGTCCTCCGCTTAATTTTATTCCTGTGGATTCCTCTAAGTATGTTGCTACTCTCTGCGCTGTTCATCTTCCAAAATTATATCCTAATTTTTGAGGGTCTTTCTCTATGGTTTCTAATAATATTTCTATATATTTATCTCTGGCTTTTTTGTGATTCCCCTTCATCCTGTCATCTATTAAACTTTCTAAATTGTCGGGGTCTCCTTTCAGACACTCTTTTAGATACTTTGTTTACTGAACAACCCAAAAACTCAGTGAGTTTAGATTGCGTTTTGCCGTCATTGAGCAATAATAAAATCAGAATTCTTGCTCTGATATTTGCCTTTTCTTCCTCTCTTAAGGCTTTTTGTAGTTTCTCTATTTGTTTTGGATTGAGATGGTTTTTGGCGGGCATTTGTGTATGGATTGACTAAACTAAATTTTAGTTATACCTTATTTAGGGCTTGCTGAAAAAGTGAGAAAACAGCATTTAGAAAGATGAGTGAATTCGAGTTCTCCTCGGCAATATAAGTTT